>JANMMQ010000364.1:0-7771 GCA_031373465.1 Ilumatobacteraceae bacterium
GCCGAGGTCGCCCCATGCCTTGGTGAGCTCATCGGTCCGCCATGAATCGAGGTCGAAGTGCACGGCGCGCAGGTCGTCCGGCTGCAAGGTCCTGGCGTACTGGATGGCGCGGGCAGTGGCGGCGTTGAGGTTGTCTACCAGCACCACGACCGAGTGGGTGCGCATCGTGTGTGCCTCGGCAAGGGCCTGGGCGTCTTCGTGCAGCTCGACGTCTTCGGCATGGTAGGTGCGGTTGAGCCGCACGACTGTGTAGACCATGACCGGCACGAGCACCAGGATGACCCAGGCGCCGTCGCGGAACTTGACGACTGTCACGATCACGAGCACAAGTAGCGACAGCAATGCGCCGATGCCGTTGATCACCAGGCCGCGCTTCCAATACGGCTCCTTGTGAGTGATGTGGTGCTTGGCCATGCCGGCTCCGCTGAGCGTGAAGCTGGTGAACACGCCGATGGCGTAGAGCGGGATCAGACGGCTGACCTCGCCTCCCGTTGCGATCAGCGTCACGATTGCCGCGGTGGCGAGGAAGATGATGCCGTTGGAGAACACCAGTCGATGACCTCGAATGGTGAGTTGCCGCGGCATGAAGTTGTCGCCGGCTTGGAACGAAGCGAGTCGTGGGAAGTCGGCGAAGCTGGTGTTGGCGGCAAGTACGAGGATCAGCATCGTGCCGGCCTGCAGTGCGTAGAACAGCGCGTGACCGCCGGCTGTCGAGCCGTACACGAGCTTGCCGACCTGCGAGATCACGGACGGCACGCCACTCTCGTACGGCATGGCGTGGGTCCGTGCGGCGAGCATCGAAAGCCCGAGGAACATGAAGCCAAGCAGGGAACCCATCACGACGAGCGTCTTGCGGGCGTTCTTCCAAGCGGGCGGCCGGAACGCCGGCACACCGTTGGAGATTGCTTCGACTCCGGTAACAGCAGCGCCGCCGGATCCGAAGGCCTTCAGCACCACGAACACCGTGGCGCCCATCAGGAAGCCGTTGCCGTGATGAGTACCGAGGTGCAGCATCCCGTCGGCATTGGTGGGTCCGCGCCCGAGCGACGAGGACAACGCCCGAACGAGACCGACGCCGATCAAGATGAACATGTTGATGATGAAGAAGTAGGTCGGGACCGCGAACAGCTTTCCCGACTCCTTCGTGCCGCGCAGGTTGCCGTAGGCGATCACGAGAACGAAGCTGATTCCGATCCAGTGCTTGAACGGCGAGAGGGCCGGAAAGGCCGATGCCAGCGCATCGCTACCGGCCGCGACCGACACCGCAACTGTGAGCACGTAGTCGGTGAGGAGCGCGACGCCGGCCACCTGCGCCGGAAGCAGACCGAAGTTGTCGCGGGTCACGATGTATGCGCCGCCTGCCGACGGGTAGGCCTTGATTGTTTGGCGGTAGGAGAGGATGAGGAAGCCGAGCACCACGAGCACGGCGATGGTCACTGGCGTGACGAGCGAGAACGCGGCGAGGCCTACGTACGCGATCAGCACACGGAGGATCTCCTCAGTGGCATACGCGCACGAGGACAGGTTGTCCGAGGCGAAGACAGCGAGCGCCGTCGGGTTGCCGAGCGTCTCGTGCTCGAGCCGATCACTGTGCAGCGGCGGACCGAGCACCTTGTTCTTCAGCCGGTAGCCGAGCGGTTCGGGAATCGTCGGCACCGTGCTTTCGGCAGATGCCGGTTCAGGGCTTGGCGTTACGCGGAGATCATCTTCGAGGAGCACATGTCAACTCAACCCGACGACCATCGGTGGTGCCGTTTGCACCACGAAAAGATCGAACGAGGTGCCGTTAAGAACGCGTCAAGAGGGCTCGAACCGGTACCCGATACCGGGCTCCGTGATGAAGTAACGCGGTTGACCAGGGTCGGGCTCGAGCTTGCGACGGATGGCGGCCAGGTGCACGCGCAGGTAGTTGGTCTCGCTCTCGTACTGCGGGCCCCACACGTCCTGCAGCAACTGGCGCTGGGTCACCAATCGTCCGGGATTGCGCAGCAGTCGCTCGACGATCTCCCACTCGGTCGGTGTGAGGTGCACCGGCTCCTCGGCACGCGTCACCCGGCGGTTGACCATGTCGACGGCGAAGTCGGCGGTCTCGATGACCGGCTCCTCTGGCGCAGGGTGATGCCGGCGCAGCGTGGCCCGCAGTCGCGCCAACAGCTCGTTGATGCTGAACGGCTTGGTGACGTAGTCGTCGGCGCCGGCATCGAGCGCTGCCACCTTGCTCGAGTCGCCGTCGCGTGCTGACAGCACGATGATGGGAATCGACGTCCACCCGCGCAGACCACGGATCACGTCGACGCCGTCGAGGCTCGGGAGACCGAGGTCCAGCAGCACGAGGTCAGGCATCGTGGCCGCAGCTTCGGTCAGCGCCTCCTCTCCCGTTGCGGCGAGAACGACGTCGTACCCGTGAGCGCGCAGGTTGATGTCGAGCGCCCGGCGGATCTGGATCTCGTCGTCGACCACAAGAATGCGTGTCACGCTTCGACCTCGTCGGCGATCTGCAGGCGAATCGTCATCGTCAGGCCGCCTCCGGGTGTGTCGTCGAGGCTCAGACGTGCGCCCATCGCTTCGATGAAACCCCTGGCGATCGCCAGGCCAAGGCCGACCCCCGCGTCGTTGGAGCGATCGCCGAGGCGTTGGAACGGAAGGAAGATGCGCTCGCGATCATCCTGTGGGATGCCGGGGCCTCGGTCGACGATGCGCAGGTCGATCGAGCTCCCGATCTGACCCGCTTGGATCTTCACGTGGCTCCCCTCGGGTGACCATGCGAGCGCGTTCGACACGAGGTTGGCAACGGCCCGCTCTAACAACGTGTCGTCGGCCAGGACCATCGGGAGCGAATCGGCGACCTCGACATCGACTCTTCCCGGCGCTGCGGGAAGACCGCCCAATGCGGCGGCGACGATGTCTTCCAAGGCCACGGACGTCAACGTCAGGTCCAGGGCGCCGACCTGCAGGCGGCTCATGTCGAGCAGGTCGCGCACCATCCGATCGAGTCTGTCCGCGGCATCGTCGATGTCGACGAGCAGGAGGCGGCGGTCCGAGTCGGAGAACGCGACGTCGGTGTGCAGCAACCCGGATGCGGACGCCTTGATCGTCGCCAACGGTGTGCGGAAGTCGTGCGACACCGCCTGCAGCAGCGCGGCGCGAAGCGCGTTGGCTTCGGACAACAGCTCGGCATTGGCGGCGTCGACACGTAGCCGGCGGGCCTCGACGGCCATGGCTAACTGGTCGGCGAAGGCGCGCAGCACTTCCAGCTGCTCGGGCCGGAGCGCGTTGTCCGATACCACCAATCGCAACTTGCCGTCGGCCGAGATGTCGATCGATGTTCCTTCGGATGGTTCGAGCAGCTCCGGGTGACCTGATACGTGGGTCGGCCACCAACCTTGATCGGTCAGCTCGAACACGGATGCGGAGGCCAGCCCGAACGTGGCCCGCAGTTGCTCCAGCAGATCGGGGAGCGGATCGTGCGCACCGACAAGTGTCGCCGCCGACCTCGCCAGCGCTGCTGCCTCGGCGCGAGCCGACGCCGCCTCGCGCGACCGTCGCGCGGCGCGGTCGACGAGGAAGCTGACGACGACGGTCACAAGTACGAACACGCTGAGGGCGACGACGTTCTGAGCATCGCCCACGGTGACGGTGTGCAGAGGTGGGGTCAGGAACCAGTTGGTCAAGCCGAATGCAGCGACCGAGGCGACGAGGCCTGCGCGCAACCCGCCGAGCGCGGCGACCGCCATGACGAGGCACAGATCGAACATCAATGCCGATCCCACCGAGACGTGCCGTCGTACGGTGGCCAAGATCGCAGTGAGGAGCGGCAGGCCGAGGATGCACAAGGCCCACGCGACCGCGCGCATGCGTGCCGGCCGCGCCGGGCCCGTGCGCCCAGTGGCCAGTGGTTCGGGGGTCACGCCGTTGACGTCGGTTGCCACCACATGCACGTCGACCGTGCCGATGCGATCGATGAGCTCGTCCACTACAGACCCAGGGCCAGATCCGGCACCCGGCGAGGCGATGCCGCGGGGAGCCGCGCCGATCACCAACTGCGTCGCTTGCTCGACCCTGGCGAAGGCTGCCAGCGCCTCAGCGACGTTCTCGCCGACGATCTCGCGATACACACCGCCCAGACCGACCAGCAGGCCGCGCTGACGCTCGAGGTCGCGACCCGGAGCCTTGCCCGGGCTGACGACGTGCACGCCCACGAGGTGAGCACCTGTTCGCCCGGCGATGCGCGCCGCGCGCCGCACGAGATGGTCACCGCCCTGACCGCCGAGAGCGACGACGACTCGTTCGCGAACGCCGCGGGTCTCGTCGGGATCGTCCGGAAGTTGTCGCTCCAGCTGTTCCTCTACACGATCGGCGACCCACAACAGGCTCAGTTGGCGCAGCTTGCCGAGGACCTCGGGGCGAAACACGTTGGCCAGCGCGGTGTCGACGCGATCGGGTGGGTACACGTGCCCGTGGGCCAGACGGCGACGCAGCGCCTCTGGGCTCATGTCGACGAGCTCGATCTGATCGGCGGCTCGCACGACGGAGTCGGGAACGGTCTCGGGTGATGCGCTTCCGGTGATCGAAGCGACGATGTCGCCCATCGATTCGAGGTTCGAGATGTTGACGGTCGTGATCACGTCGATGCCGTCGGCCAGCAGTTCCTCCACCGAATCCCATCGACCGGTGTTGTCGTCGACTCTGTGCGCGAGGTTGTCGACCAGAACGACCTGTGGGCTCCGCTTCCGCAACCCGGTCACGTCGAGCTCGGCTGTGCCATCGCGGCCTTTGGCGGTCGCGACCCGTTCCAATCCGCCCGCCAGCTCCTCGACTGATTGGCGCCCCGTCGCCTCGAGGATGCCGATGACGACATCGGCCCCGCGGCCGGCACGTCGCACGCCCTCCTCGACCATCGCATGGGATTTGCCGACGCCCGGCGCGGCACCGAGGTACACCCGGAGCCGACCTCGTGCCATGTGCTCAGTCTTATCGCCTCTTCTCGCTACGAGGTGCGCTTTTGGATGTTGGCCCACTCGTCCCGCAACCCGACGGTGCGGTGGAAGAGCATCGGAACCGTCGGATCGTGAGCGAAGTATCCGAGTCGTTCGAACTGCACCACGGACCCGAGCGGGGTGCCGGCCAGCGCAGGTTCGACCTTGCAATCGGTCAGCAACTCGCGTGAGCTCGGGTTGAGATCGTCGAACGGATCACCCGTGGCTTCGCCCGGCACCTCGGCCGAGAACAACCGGTCGTAGAGGGCAACGGTTGCATCGACCGCGTGGTCCGAAGAGACCCAATGCATTGTCGACTTCACCTTGCGACCGTCGGGCGCATTTCCGCCGGCCGTCGCCGGATCGTAGGTGCAGTGCACTTCGACAACGTTGCCTTCCTCATCCTTGACGCAGCCCGTGCACGTGACGAAGTAAGCGGATCGCAGCCGGACCTCGCGGCCTGGCGTGAGTCGGAAGTACTTGGGCGGAGCGTCTTCCATGAAGTCGTCGCGTTCGATGAACAAGATATTGGTGAACGGCACCTGACGCGAACCATCGTCGGGGTTCTCGGGGTTGTTGACCACGTCGTGGTATTCGACGACCGTGTTGCCCGACTCGTCGTTCGGCCAGTTCGTGATCACTAGCTTCAGCGGGCGCAGAACGGCCATGCGTCGCAATGAGGTCTCGTTGAGGTCGCGGCGGACGAACGACTCCAACAACTCGATCGAGTGCCGGCTGTTGGTTCGCGAAACGCCGATGTAGCTGCAGAACGTGCGGATCGCCGCTGCCGGGTAGCCGCGGCGGCGGACGCCGCGCAGCGTCGGCATGCGCGGATCGTCCCATCCATCGACGACACCATCGGCAACCAGACGAGCAAGCCTACGCTTGGAGGTGATCGTGTGGGTCAGTTCCAGGCGGGCGAACTCGGTCTGCCGCGGCTGATCACCTGGCAATGGCAGATGACCGAGGCACCAGTCGTACAGCGCCCGATGGCTGTCGAACTCGAGCGTGCACAGCGAGTGCGTGACTCCCTCGATCGCGTCGCTCTGGCCGTGCGCCCAGTCGTAGGTCGGATAGATGACCCACTCGTCGCCCGTGCGCCAATGGTGACCGCGGCGGATGCGGTACATCACGGGATCACGCAGCTGCATGTTCTCGTGCTGCATGTCGATCTTGGCGCGCAGCACGCGCGCGCCGTCGGCAAAGTCTCCGGCTCGCATGCGCCGCAGCAGGTCGAGGTTCTCGTCGATCGACCGGTCCCGGTAGGGGCTCTCGATGCCGGGATTGCCGTATCCGCCGCGCTGAGCCGAAATCGTCTCGCCGTCCTGATCGTCGACGTAGGCCAGCCCCTGCAGGACGAGGTGTTCCGCCCACAGATAGAGCTGCTCGAAGTAATCGGATGCATACAGCGGATCACCTGGTGGGAAACCCAACCAGGTCAGGTCTTCGCTGATGGATCCGGCGAACTCGATGTCTTCGGTGTCGGGGTTGGTGTCGTCGTAGCGCAGGTTGCAGACGCCGCCGAACTCGGCCGCGATCCCGAAGTCGATGCTGATGGCCTTGGCGTGGCCGATGTGCAGGTATCCGTTTGGCTCGGGTGGGAACCGTGTCTGCACGCGACCGCCGAACGTTCCTGCCTCGATGTCGGCACGAACCAGGTCACGGACGAAGTCGAGCCCATTACCGGAGGGATGGTCGCTGTTGCTCATGGGTCAGACATTCTCGCCGTCGCACGTGTGGAAACCACGAACGTATCGGGCTTCTGTCCGACGATGAAAGAGATACCGTCAGCGACATGGATTCCGCAGTGGTCAAGCCACTGCTACGGGGCTGGTCGCACGTGCTCGCGTTCACCGTGGTCGCCGTGCTCGGAATCCTCATGGCTGCTGTGGCCAGCGCGTCGTTCAGCCATCGACTGTGGCTCCTGATCTACGTGGCCGGGACGTTGACGATGTTCGGCGTCTCGTCGCTCTATCACTGCCTGCGATGGCACGACCGTGGCCGCTCGATCATGCGCCGCCTCGATCACTCGGCGATATTCCTGGCCATCGCTGGCGCATACACGCCGATCATGGCCGTGGCCCTCGACGGCTGGCAGAAGGTGGTCGTCCTCTGTGCAGCATGGGGAGGCGCCATTGTCGGGATGTCGTTGGAGTGGCTACCGGTCAAGGTGCCTCGCATGCTGTTCACAGCGGTGTACGTGATCGTTGGCTGGTCGGCTTCCGTCGCATTTCCGCAGCTCTACCGAAGTCTCGGTGGCGTCGGTTTCGGTCTCGTGCTCGGTGGCGGGCTGCTCTACACGCTCGGCGCATTCGTCTACGCCCTCAAACGACCCGACCCCTGGCCGAGGGTCTTCGGGTTCCACGAGATCTTCCACCTGTTCACGATTGCCGGGGCCGGCTGCCACTTGGCGGCAATCTCGTTCTACGTCGTTCCCCTCATGAAGTGACTTCTAACGCGTTCTAGCCGGTTCCCGAGGGTTCGACGTCGCACTCTCCGACCCGGAGAGCCGGCGCAACCGATCGATCCGGCTGTCCCATTGGCCGGCCGTATCGAGGATCCATCCGACTGCCGATGCAAGTGGTTGCGGCGTCACCCGGTACCGCACCTCTCTTCCGGATCGTTCGTGGGCGAGCAGCCCGGCGGCCTCCAACACTTGGAGGTGCTTGAGGATCGCCTGGCGGGTCAGTGGTGTCGTTTCCGCCAACGTGGTCGCCGTTGCGGGGCCCTTGGTGAGCAGTCGTTCGACGAGCATGCGCCGGGTCGGGTCTGCCAGCGCGCCGAACAGCGTGTCC
>JANMMQ010000284.1:0-6119 GCA_031373465.1 Ilumatobacteraceae bacterium
GGCGTACGGCAACTGCACCCACGAGATCTGTTCGTTCTCAGCGAGCACCGTCTCGAGCTGGTCGGCATGACGGGGCTGCGTCCACATCAACGCCTGGGCCTCGGCAATCGGAACCACCTGTCCGCCTCCGGCCGTGATGGCACCCCTCAACCAATGTTGCCCACCTTCTGGATCGGGGCCGATTGCGATTCGAGGCGGCCCGGTGCGGCGTGAATCCGACGAGGCCTGATTACTTGGGGGCATGCACCGCGAGGCTAGCCCGCAGCATGAATACGACCTGCAACGCTTTCGCCGCTCTCGACTGCCCCTTCGAGATAGCCCGTCCAGGTGGCGGCATGCTCGCCCGCGAGCCACACGCGACCGTGCGGGCGACGCAAAACCTCCCAGAAGGCGGTGACCTGTCCGGGTCGGTAGACGGCGTAACTTCCGCCGTAACGCGGGTGGGCCGACCACGCCTGCGAAAACGCACCGGTCGATGGCGCAGTTATCAGCGCTACTTCATGACCGTTGTCGATGAGTGCTGTCGTTGCGGCGAGGCTGGCCATCCCGGCCCCGACGACTGCGACTCGCATACAGGCGCAAGCTCAGCCGCCGGCGAGCGTCGACGCGATCTTCGACGAGGAGTCGCCCGAGCGTCTCAAGACCGAGTACACGAACGCCAGCGACATGACGGTGATGCCGAACAGGACGACGGCCGCAGCACCGACGAAGGGTTTGGTCGTGCTCTTGGCACTGCCGATCACGTACACCGGGAAGGTGGAGGAACCTGCAGTGGAAACCGAGTTGGCGATGATTGTGTTGTCGAGGCACAGGGTGAACGACAGCAGGCCGCCGGCGATCAGTGCCGAGCTGATCAGTGGCAATGTGATCTGTCGAAACGCCCGCGCCGGCGGCGCGCCGAGATCAGCCGCGGCCTCTTCCAGCGATTCGTCGAGACCCGCAAGGCGTGCCCGTACGATCAGCGTGACCACCGCCGAGGTGTACAGCGACTGCCCCACCCACAGACGCAGGATGCCGTTGTTGATAGGCCCTACTGGGTTGTTGAACGGACCACCGACGCGTACGAACCATCCCAGCAACGCGATGGCGTCCATGATCTCGGGCGTGACGAGGATGAGGAACAGCACCAACATGAAGGGCTTTGACCATGAGCCAGTACGCCGAGCCAGCGCAACGCCGGCAAGCCCGCCGAGGACCACAGCGATCACCGTTCCACCAATTGCCGCAATGAACGAGTTGCGCAAGGCCAGGCCGAGACCGCTCTCGTTGAACAGGTCGTTGTACCAGTTGGTGCGCACTCCGTCGACGATGATCCCGATGGCAACGCCGAGAGGAACCGCCCAATGCCGCAGGACCCGGACTCCGGAGAAGCGGCCGATCAGGTAGGCGACCGCGACCACGACGACGAAGACGAGGATCGCGTTCCAGGTCCTGTCGGCGACGAATAGCAGTCCCCACCACTTCGTGGAGTAATGGTGGGCCCAGACGATGAACGAGCCACCGCGGTTGAACGAGTGGCGGATCACGAGCAGGATCGGGATGAACAAGAAGGCCAGGACGATCATCGACCAGATGGCCATGATGATCTTGGCGCCGTCGCGCCGAACCCGGTTTGCCTTGCGCACACCGAGGGGTGCGACGGCCGTCATGCGATCACCGCGATGTCGATGTGACGGCGCCGACGGAGGATCCACTGGACCCCGACGACGACGAGGCTGTTGACAAGAAGCACCAAGAGCACCGCAGCGATCATCATCACCGCCATCGCTGACCCCAGCGGCCAGTTCTGGGCTACGTGGAACTGGCTGTCGATCATGGCCCCGATCATGTTGCCCGACGTGCCACCTAGCAGCGTCGCCGTGACGAAATCTCCACACATCGGAATGAACGTCAGGAGGACACCTGCAGCGATGCCGGGACCGGCCAACGGCAACGTGACCTGCAAGAAGGTGCGAAGGCGATTCGCGCCAAGGTCCTTGCTGGCCTCGCGCATGTGATGGTCGATGCGATCGAGCGCCACGAAAAGCGGCAGGATCATGAAACCGAGATAGTTGTAGACGATGGCGATCTGCACCGCCGTCTTCGTCTCGAGGATGTTGATCGGTCCGCTGATCAGTCCCCAGTCCTGCAGCCATGTCGAGAGCTCTCCGTTGGCCGCCAAGGGAATGCGCCAGGCAAGAGTGCGAATCAGGAAGCTGGTGAAGCTCGGCACCACGATGAGAGCCAGCATGATCGCCTTCCACCTCTCCGTGACCTTGAACACGAGGAAGTAAGCCACCGGAAAGCCGAAGGCGAAGCACAGCACGGTGGCGAGGATCGAGATCTTCAGCGTCGACTTGAACACTGTGAAGAAGGTGGGGCTGAATGCGTCTCGATAGTTCTGCAATGTCGTGTGGGCCATGTCGACCGGTACGCCGGTGCCCGAGATCGTGTTCTTGACACCGAACGAGTACCACACGATCAGCACGATCGGCAGAACGAAGAAGAAGAGGTACCAGACGATCGCCGGAATGGCGAGCGCGAACGACGGTGCCCGCAGCCGCATCCGGCGCGGCGGGCCCGCGGTTGTGACCACGGGAACCGCACGAGCCACAGGTACCGTCGTCGTCATCTCACCCTCGCCTCGTAGCCCTCGCCCATTCCGTCACGCCCCAGCAGCGGCCTTCAGCTTGTTGTAGATGTCGACCAGGCGATCCTGCGCCGAGGTGATCTTCTGGGTTTTCATCGTTTTGACCTGCTCGTCAGTGAAGAAGATCATGTCGGAGAACTTGAGGTCGGGCTTGAGGTCCTTCAGCAGTTGGTCCATGTGCAACATGCCGGAGTTGTAGCCGTGGAAGTCGAGATCCTTGATCGACACTTCGGGGATCAGGATCCAGTTGATCCAGGCATGAGCAGCATCGAGGTTCGGCGCGCCCGCAGGAATGGTGTAGTTGTCCATCCACAGTTCCGTCGCGGGTGCGCCGAGGCCCCAGACCCAGTCGTCCGGGTTTCCACCGGCGTCTGCGACGGCCGCGTAGGCGGCGCGTGCGTCACCGTTCCACATCATGGAAACTGCAAACGCTCCCTCGGCGATCTTGGTCGACGGGTAACTGTCGACCGCCTTGATGTGGGTGGCGAAGTCGTCGACGAGGAACTTTTCGGCAGCGTCGAGATCCTCCTTCTTCTCAGTGTTCCAATCGATGCCATTTGCCCAGAAGTACAGGCCGGCGACGTTTCCCGGCGTATCGAGCACCGAGCAGTTCTTGCTGGCCTCACCCTGGCACACCGCGATGAAGTCGGTCCAGGTCTTGATCGGGGTTTTGATCAACGTCTTGTTGTACAACCAACCTGTGGAGCCCCAGTCCTTGCAGACGCTGTAATCGTTGGTGGGGTCCCATGCCTGCGCAAGGTAGACAGGGTCGACGTTGACCATGTTGGGGATCTTCGTCTTGTCGAACTTCTCGAGAAGTCCGTTCTGGATCATCTGCGGGACGAAGGGACCGGTCGGCACGACGATGTCGAACCCGCTGGTTCCCTTCGAGGCCTGCAGCTTGGTGATGAGGTCTTCGTTGCTGACGTAGTAGCTGACCTGCATCTTGACGGCGAGGTCCTTTTCGGCGAGCGCACCAACGATGTCGGGGTCGTTGTAGGCGCCCCACGTGTACATGTTCAAGGTGCCCGACGACTTGTTGGTCACGCGGCTGTAGTCGCCGGTGGCGACGCCGAGACCCGTACCGCTGTCGCCGACGTCGCTGGATCCCGCAGCACCGGTTCCGCCGGCCGCCGTCGCTGCCGAGGTTCCGGCAGGAGCGCCTGTGCCGGCCCCGGGGGTTGCGTCGCTGGCGACGTTGCTGTCGTCGCCGCACGCAGCGAGGATCGCGATACCGGCGGCCGCGCCACCGGCTCGGAACAGCGAACGGCGCGTCAGCTTGTTGCGGAAGCTCTCCGGGGCGAGGATCTTGATGGGCTCTTCATTGGATGACATGACGCTCCTTGGGAAGGGTCTTGGTTGTGACTTAGATGGCTACTTCTGAGGCTGGCTCGGCAAGAACGAGGCTCTCTTGGGCAGCCGAGAACTGGTACACGTCTTTGGGCGACCACTGGCACCACACAGCGTCGCCCGGATGCAGGTTCGGAGCCTTCTGGCGAGGCAACAGGACGATCACATCCCGTGAAGGAGTGCGGATCACGTATTGCAACGTGTCGCCGAAATGTGACACGCCAGCGACCACGCCATTGAGCACGTTGACGCTGACGCCCGGGTCGGTGGCAGACAGCGTGAAGCTCTCGGGTCGAACGGCCGACAGGGCCTGCTGTCCCGAGTCGACGCGTTCTTCCGGACGATCACATACGAACACGGTGCCGTCATCGGCCGTCATGCCGCCGGCCGCTGCGACGCCGCGCCAGAAGTTGTTGCGGCCGATGAACCCGGCAACAAATGCCGACACGGGCCGCTCGTAGACCGTTTCAGGGTCACCGAGTTGCTCGATGTGACCCTCGAGCATGATCGCGATTCGATTGCTCATGCTCATCGCTTCTTCCTGGTCATGCGTGACGAACACGAACGTTATGCCGAGCTGGCTTTGCAGCAGCTTCAGCTCGATCTGCATCTCCTCGCGGAGCTTGCGATCGAGCGCGCCGAGTGGCTCGTCCAGCAGCAGCACGCTCGGGCGGTTCACGAGGGCTCGGGCAACGGCGACCCGTTGCTGTTGGCCGCCGGACATCTGCCGCGGCCGGCGTTCGGCCAGCTTCGTCATCTTGACCATCCCGAGGGCCTCGTTGACACGGCTGGCGATCTCGGACTTTGACACACGCTTCTGGCGAAGACCGTAGGCGACGTTCTCGGCCACAGTCATGTGCGGGAACAGCGCGTAGGCCTGGAAGACCGTGTTGACGTCGCGCTTGTACGGCGGAACGCCCTGCACGTATTCACCGCTGATGCGGATGAAGCCCTCGTCGGGCTGTTCGAACCCGGCCAGCATGCGCAGGGTCGTGGTCTTTCCGCAGCCAGAAGGGCCAAGCAATGACAGGAACTCCCCCGGCTGGACCATCAGGTTGAGCCGATCGACCGCGACCATCGTGCCAAATCGCTTCGTGACATCGGTCAGTTCAACGGCGCCCCGCTCGGAGTTCGCACCCCTCGGCGGCGCAAACATGTCAGTCACGTGTTCCCCCATACTGTTTCGACGCACACTATTCCCCGGCGAACCCCTGCGCGAACACCCGGCTGCGACCGTCGAATGTCGCGTCGACGGTGTTGACCACGGGCACACCGTTGCACGCGGCAGACTCATAAATCAAGGAAAGCGTATGTTTCGATTGCGCGCGCCACGGATTCCCTTGCGCGAGGCGGTCCGAGACACCAGTATCCGTAGGCATGGATCGTTCCGGCACACAGCTCGACGACACCGATCGGGCGATCATCGTGCAACTGCAGGCCGACGGGCGCATCCCGTACACACGGCTCGGCTCGGCCGTCGGTCTGTCCGAAGCCGCCGTTCGCCAACGCGTGCAGCGCATGACCGACGCGGGGGTGATGCAGGTCGTCGCCGTCACCAACCCGTTGTCGCTCGGGCTCCGGCGAATGGCGATGATCGGGGTTCGCACAGCAGGCCCGACCGACGACCTGGCCAAGACGTTGCAGTCGATGGTCGACATCGACTACCTGGTCGTCACCGCAGGCTCGTTCGATTTCATGTGCGAAGTGGTGGTCGAACATGACGGCGCGTTGCTCGATCTCACGAACCGGATTCGCTCCGTGCCAGGGGTGGTCTCGACCGAGACCTTCATCTACCTCGACCTTGTCAAACAGACCTTCACCTACGGCGCGCACTAAGGGGACTGGGTCCATAGCGACGACCAGCTTGGCTGGGAGGAGCGGTGCACTCCCGAGCCAGCACCAAAGCGAAGCGGAGGTGCTGTGCGAGGCAATTGAAACTGTCAGCTGTCCAAATTGGCCATGACGTGTTTGATCCTGGTGTAGTCCTCGAGCGCATACGACGACAGGTCCTTGCCGTAACCCGACTTCTTGAACCCGCCGTGAGGCATCTCGGCCACCAACGGGATGTGGGTGTTGATCCACACGCACCCGAAGTCGAGCAGCTTGGACGTGCGCATCGCCCGGCCGAAGTCCTTCGTCC
>JANMMQ010000415.1:0-1995 GCA_031373465.1 Ilumatobacteraceae bacterium
GCCTCGATCTCTTGGATGGCGACCGGAAGAACGGTCGTCTCCGCGTACCGCCGATCGACAGTGGTGCGGGCGACAACATCTTCGATCGTCAACGTCAACACCGAACCGGTAGCCGCAGGAAAGTTGACAGTGCTACGTCCAAGCCCATCGGGCGGCGAAACGTCGACGGCGGTGGTCACGCCGCCGATGCCGATGTCGACGCGCGAGATCGTGCTGTGACGTTGATCGACTGGTTGCGTGATGACCAGCGATGACAGCGGGATCGACGAGTCGAGGGGAATCATCAGCGTCGAGCCGACGATGTTCGAGAACGGCGATGTCCAAGCGGTCGCCGCGTCGCCGTCGATCGCGTGCACGGCAGTGGATTGCGGATCGCCCGTGAGCCGACGATTTGAGACTGCTGTCACCGTGCCGGCGAGTTGGTTGAGCACGTCATCGGAAGCGCGCCCGTCGAGACGCAACGTGAGTTGCGCCGCGAAGTCGCGGTCAGCGCCCGTGGTGAACTCGCGAATGATCCTCGGCTCGGGGTCGCTGCGCCAACGGTTGAGCGGATCGGTCCTCAGCCTGGTCAGAACGATCGCCAGTGGCGTCGTTGCCGCCACGGCCGCCGTATCGGTGGGCAAGGTGACCACCTCCTCATGTGAACCGAGGCCCAGCTCGGCGAAGCCGACCGCTGACGGCCCAGGATCCGTCGCATCCGGGCGGTCGGCGACGGCCGTGATCGTGATTCCGACGAAGGTGGCGCCTGCGGGAACATCGATGGGTTGTCCGGCCCCATTCAGCGACGCGTTACCGAGCTCGACCGCTTGTCCCGCGGCATTGTCGAAGTCGAGCCGCACGGCGGAGATCATGCGCGACGCACCCGGCTGCTGTGACTGGAGCAGCGACAACGTGGCGAGATCCCCAGTGACCTCGATACGCTGCCCGATCGGATTGAACCTGTCGGCGACGAGCCACGCCGTGGCCGGATCACCGTCGACCGCCATCGCGGCTCGGTCTTCCGGCCGGTAGGCGAACGGTTCGCCGTAGCTCGTTGCCCGGACCTGTAGCCCATCCACCGCGGCCGTCGTCTGGTGCGAGACTGCGTCGTCGGCAAACACGGGAAGTCGCTGATCCGCCGTGTCTGGCTGCAACACGTCGGTTCCGGGTCCGCCGGTCTCGGTGAAGCCGACGACATCTTGAGTACCGCGCCACTGATGGGCCCGGTCTCGGTTCGAGTCGGTCGCGATGACGAGATCCGCATCCTCGATACGGTCGCCGCTGCGAAGATCGGCCGCGTAGATGATGGCCTCACTTCCTTCGACCAGCCCCGCCGCGGCCGAGTCGACGATGCCGTCACCGCTGCCAGAGACAACGACGACACGCGACGCAGCTCGCACCATTGCTGTGGGATCGCCGACGCTGACGAGTTGGACTGGTGGAACCGGTTGGCCCACCCGCGCGTCGGCCAAAGCCGTCTCGTCGAGCATCTCGAGAACAGGCATGTTGGCAACCGGCTGACCGAAAGGAGTAGGTTCAGCGAGGCCGCGGGGCCTGGCTGCAAAGACGGCATTGGTGAGCTCGGGCCGCGGAGTTCTGAAGCGTTCGAACGCCATGTCGTTGCTGACGAAGATCGTGTCAGCGCCGAACAGCCGGGCCAGCGGGGCTATAGCTCCGGGATCGAGTGTGTTGGCTTGGGCGCGGTCGTCGAGCGCGTAGAGAAGGTCCATCGCCGCTGGCGACCCCAGCGGCAGGAGATCGCGGGTGATCAGTGGCTTCGCGGTCAGGCCGGGAAGGGGAGGGTCGACCGTGTAGCCCCAGCGGAAGGCGCCGAACTCGGCGCCGGGCAGCTGCATCACCCGGTGCTCGGTGGAGCCCGCATCGAGCGATGCGGCGGGCGGGGGGCCGGCCCCCGGCGGGGTCGCGGCGCCCGGCAGCGCAGGCTAGAAGAAACAAACAAAGAAAAAAGACAGAAGGTTGAGCACCAACACCCCGAAGAGGATTATAAGTGGGCGC
>JANMMQ010000417.1:0-3212 GCA_031373465.1 Ilumatobacteraceae bacterium
GGCGCCGATTGCCAGGACACCCGAGCCGCAACCCACATCGAGGACGGTGCGGCCCGGGCGCAGCGCCGCACGGATCGCCCGCATCGACAGGATCGTGGTCGGGTGATCACCGAGTCCGAAGGTGGCGCCGGGCTCGATGCGTATCACCGTCACGCCTGGCTCGGCATCGAACGGAACCCATGCCGGGCAGATCACGAAGTCTGGGTCGACGCGAACAGGCTGCGAGTGTTGTCGCCACGTGTCTGCGACTTTCTCGTCGATCTCGACGAGACGCCAACGCCATGCCGCGAGTCGTTGGGATACTTCCGGGATGACGGCGTCCCGATCGTCGCCGAGTGACGTCCACAACTCGACCGTGCCGCCCGCATCGCGCTCCTCGATCGCCACGACACCTAGCGACCACAACACGTCCGAGGCAAGCTCGACATCACTAGCGGTCGTTGAAACGACGAGTGCGAGCACTAGTCGATTCGTCGCAGCATCGAGCGAAATCGACCGGCGCGCTCCACGTATGTGGCCACGCCGTGCTCGATGTCTTCGCGCCGCGCACGGCCCTCCTTGATGACAGCAGGTGTCCCCACCGCGAGTGCGCCTGACGGCACGATGGTGTCGTTCAACACCACCGCATTCGCGGCGACGATCGCCCAACTGTTGACGACTGCTCGATGCAGGACGATCGAGCCGTTGCCGATCAGGCTCCACGGTCCGATCGTGCAGGCCTCCAGATGGACGAGATGGCCAATCACGCAGTCGTTTCGCACCACGGTCGCTTGTTCAACGGTCGTGTGCAGCACACAGTTGTCCTGGACGCTCGTGCGCTCGCCGATGATGATCTCGCCGTCGTCGCCCCGCAACACGGCTCCAGGCCAGACAGAGCTGTGCGCGCCGATGGTCACGTTGCCGATCACGACCGCATCGGGATGGCGGTAGGCATCGGGATGGATCGACGGAACCTGATCGCCGAGGGCATAGACGGGCACGATTCGCAACCGTAGTGAGCAAGGCGATCACCGCGACAACTGCGGTTCACGGTGGAGTGAAGCGCTCTCACCAGATACCGTTGCGGACCTATGCCCCGAAGGATCGAAATCGAGCTCACCAGCGCGCGCCCGGACGGCACGTGGACATGGCGCGCCGCCGGAGCAAAGGCACCGAAAGGTGTGCTGGAGGGCACCCTGCTGCCCGACGGGGCCAAGATCGGTTCCGTGCTCAAGGCCGATGCCGAGGTCGAGCTCGACGGAATCACGATCCTCGCGGTCACGACTGGGAAAGAGAAGCCGGAAAAGTCGGGGCTGCTCGATCTCATCCCCAACGACAAGCCGTTCGAGGCCGTGACGCAACAACTCGCCAAGCGTGACCGAAACGACCGGGGCGACCGTGCCGAGCGGCGAGACCGCCCACCGAGACGCGATGGCCCTGAGGGCGATCGCAGACCTCGCCGCGACGGCGATCGGCCCGCCCGACGCGAAGGTGGACCTGGCCGAGCCGACCGGCCTGCCGGCGACCGGCCTGCCGGCGAGCGCCCTGGTGGCGAGCGTCCGGGCGGCAGCACTCGGCCCGATCGCGCCCCGCGCCCCGAACGCCGCACGCGTCCCAACTTCACCGCCCCACCGGAGCTGCCGCAACGTCCGAAGCCGAAGCGGCTCAAGCCGGGTCGGGCTCACCGAAATGCTGTGTTGGCCGATCTTCCAGAAGAACAGCGACCTGTTGCCGAGCGTGCGCTTCAGGGTGGTCTGCCCGCGGTTCGTCAGGCTGTCAACGAGCAGAACGTCCGACTCAAGTCGGAGGGCAAGCCAGAGGTTCCCGCCGCCGGACTGCTTTCGATGGCGGAAGGCCTGCTGCCACGGCTCCGCGTTGCGGAGTGGCTCGACCGCGCGGACGCGGCCATGGCCGACATCGAAGAGCTCGACCTCCGCGACCTCCGAAGTGTGGTCGCCGCGGGTGAAGATCCGATGGTCGCCCGCGACGAGTCGACACGTGCAGTAGCCACCGAGCTGAAAGCGGCACTGGTCACCAAGCAGGAGACCGAGCTCGCCCTGTGGTTCGAAGACATCGATGCTGCGATTGGCGTCGGCCGGGTCATTCGTGCACTCAAGCTCTCGTCCCAGCCTCCGAAGGCCGGCGTTCGATTCCCGTCCGAGCTCGCTCTCAAGCTCGCTACGGCGACCACTGCCAATCTCACCGCCGACGCCCTGGCCGATCGCTGGGTGGCCGTGCTCGAGGCCGCGGCCTTCTCGCCGGTGCGTAGCCACATCCAACCTGAGGTGAAGCCGACCCAGGTCAACGATGAGCTGCTGGCCACCGTGAAGCGCGTCGGCCCGTTGCTGCCGCAGATCGCCGCGCTGTTCGACATCGAAGTCAGCCAACGTGCAACCGCGCCGAAGCCACTGCGTCCGACACGTCCGGCCGCACCGAAGAAGCCGCCCAGAGCACCGGCACCCCCGCCGCGTGCAGCGAAGCCCGCTGCCGCGCCAGCGCCCGAGCCTCTGCGAGCGCCAGAAGAAATTCTGGTCGCGGACCAAGCCGAGCCCGCGACCGAAGAGCCCGCTGAGGCGCCTGCTGTGGTAGAGGCCATGTCTTTGCCGGCGCCGGAAGAACTCCTGGTCGCAGCTCAACCCGACCCAGTCGCCGCCGAAGAGCCCACCGAAGCCCCGGCCGCAGCCGAGTCACCAGAAGCTCCAGCTGCGGCCGAACCAGTCGCTGAGGAAACGCCGGCTGCGGCCGAACCCGTCGCCGAGGAAACACCCACGGTGGCCGAACCCGTCGCCGAGGAGACCGCTCCTGTGGAACAACCCGTCGCCGAGGAAACACCGACTGCGGCCGACTCGACAACCGAGGGCGAGACCGCCAAGGGCTAGTTCGTCCAACCTGGTGGGCGCCGCGCTCGGCGGCCAGATCGTGGGTTCGCTGGGTGGGGGTGGGCGGCCGTACAGTCGGCGGCATGTCTGACATCGTCCAGTACGACAAGCGTGGCCGCATCGGCTTGATCACGCTCAATCGACCCGAGGCCCGCAATGCCGTGAACGGTGACGTTGCCGAGGCGCTCGAAGCGGCGATCGATCAGTTGGAGAACGATCCCGAGGTGTGGGTGGGCATCCTCACGGCCAACACCGCGGGACAGGATCGGCCGGTGTTCTGTGCGGGAGCAGACCTCAAGGCGATCAGCAGCGGCCAGGCCAGGGCTCTCAACACCGAGCGAGGTGGTTTCGGCG
>JANMMQ010000419.1:0-2124 GCA_031373465.1 Ilumatobacteraceae bacterium
ATTGCCTCGGCGTCGAAGAGGCCGTCAGGAGCCCAGGGAACCGCGTGCGGCGGGAGCAGGAGTTGAAGCTGGGCACCGCTGGTTGTCCGTGTGACCATCTCGACAGCGGCCGAGGCGTCAATGACGACGTCGGTCGTCACACGTCATCGTCGGCGTACGCGCGGCGCAGCTCATCGGCCGCGCTGACCGAAAGGTCAACCGTCGGCAGGGAGTCGAGGTCGGCCAGCCAAGCCTCGAATCGAGCCGCGATCTCGTCCTCGGTCAGGCCGTCGGCGACGACGTCGACGACCGGGTCGCGAGGGATGTCACTTGCTGTGCGGGCCACGGGACCATGTTGCTCGGCCTCGTGGCCGTGGGTTCGTTGTCCCAGCCGTGTCGGCTGAGTGACGACCGGTCGAGTAGTGGTGGAGCATCACCTGCACGGTGCGATCTGGCCTTCCGCTCACTGCGGCGGGATTGAGCCGGCGTCGATCAGTTCGCTCGTTGTCGACCTGCGCAGGGGCGAGGATTGTGGCATCGAAGCTGCCGTCGGTCACGCCGAGCTCCTGACGCAGCCGGCGCGTACGTCGGGTGAGCAGTTCGGGGCGCAGAGGAGTGCTGCAGGTGGGGTCGAGGCTGAACACGAAACCATCCGAGGCAACGCTGGCACCGTAGGCGGCTGCTTGAGTGTCCATCTCGGCAAGGTGTTCTCGGAGTAGTTCGACGGTGGCCTCGTCGAGGCTGATTGTTCGGCTGCTCCTCGTTTTCGTTTGTTTCTCGACGACGATCCCGCCGGCATCGTTGTTCGCCGTGTCGACGAGGAGTTCGTGCCGGTCGAGGTGCACCCGGTCGCGTCGCAGACCCGACAGCTCACCTCGACGCAGACCAGTGGACACTGCGAGTTTGAGCACGGGCGCGAGCACTTCGTCGTGTTCCGCGGCCGTGGCGAGCAGGCGCAACAGCTCATCCACCTCGGGTGCGGTGGCGTGGCGTGGCGCATGCGTGCCGGGTGGCAACTCGAATCCGTCGACGGGGTTGCTGGTCACCTTGCGGTGACGCTTGCCCCATTTGAACGCGCCGCTCAGCAATGCTCGAGCGTTGTTCATCCTGCTGCGCGACAGTCCGGCTCGGCGCATGCGGCCGAAGGCCGTGTCGATGTCGGCCGTCGTGATCGCGCTGGCCCGTTTGTGGCCGATCGGCTCTTTCAGCCAGTGGGAGTAGGCGTCTGCGTAGCCGGTGAGCGTCGAATGATCGAGACCTCGATCTTCTCGGGCGAACTCGAGATACCAGGCAACCAGACTGTCCACCGTCAACTGCTTGTCGTCTTGGCGAACAAGTCGGTGCCCGTCGCCGACCTCGGTGACAACGGCGGCCAACGCTGTGGCCGCGTCGGTTCGAGTGCCGTAGATGGTGCGGAACGTGCGGCGACGCTGTCCGAGCCGATCGACGCCGGCTGTGACGCCGATCTTCCACACTCCGGGCGAGATCGCGGCAATCGTCCCGGCGCCTCGCGGTGATCGCTTCCTCGACCGTGGTGACGCCGACGACATCGCGCGTTGATCGAGTCGTAGATGGTCCACTCGCACACAAGCGGGTTCGTCGGCGCACGACAGAACCCGGACACCGTCGGGCACAGAACCGTTCTCGATCTCCCACGCGGCTCGAGCCGCAGTGCGCAACTTGCCGTCGACGCGAACCTGACCGCCACCACCGGGCGACCTCGCGCCCACCCAAATGTGATGAACCCCGCAGCGATCAACTCTCGCTTCGAACCGTGCTCTGTCGAGCGGCATCCTGCAAGTCTATCGAACTTCGATGGCGCAAGTCTAGGTACTTGTTGGTGCCTATCTCATTCGATAGACTCCCGATCGATTCCTGAAACTACTACTGACCTGGTACTTCTTGGTGCGCCCCCTGGGTTTCGAACCCAGAACCTGCGGATTAAGAGTCCGTTGCTCTGCCGTTGAGCTAGAGGCGCATCGCCCAGGCCGGAAGCCGGGACCCGAGCAGTGTAGGGGCACCGGGGTGCCCCCGAACTGTTCGAATGGGGTGACCGACGGGGCTCGAACCCGCGACATCCAGTACCACAAACTGGCGCTCTACCAGCTGAACTACGGCCACCATGTAGGTCGCCCAGTGTGCCAC
>JANMMQ010000425.1:0-1780 GCA_031373465.1 Ilumatobacteraceae bacterium
GACCGGCGAGGGTGGTGTGACCAGGTTCGGCGGCTGCTGCGCCGATCGGTCCGAGAACGGCGTCAGCTTCGGCCCTCAGCCGTAGCCAGGCGTCAGGGGACAGCGCTGCACACCACACCATCCACGCGAGCGCAGACGCCGTGGTGTCGTACCCGGCGCCGATCAGGGTTCTGACCTGATCGCGGATCTCGGCATCGGACAGCGAGCCGTCGATCACGATCGCCTCGAGGATGTCGAACGGGTCGCCGGTTGGGTCGGATCTCCGTTGGGTGATCTCGGCATCAATGATCACATCGATCGCTCGTCGATCGGCTCGGACGCGTGACCGGGCCGTGAACGGGAACGGGTGAGGAAGCTGTTTGATCGCTGGTGCCTCGATGAACTGCTGCGGGCGCTCGTACAGTTCGCCGATCTCGTCGGCGCGTTCGGCGAGTCGTTCGCCGAAGAAGGCGTGCACGGTGATGCCGAGGATGAGGTTGCGACCGACGGGGTAGAGGTCGAGTTCCGCCTGATTGGTGCGGAGAGACTGGATGACACGGTCGATTGCGGCGTCGGTGCGCGCCATGATCATCGGGATCCAGCTGTTGAGTCGACGGCGGGTGAACGCAGTTTGGACCGAACCGCGGCGCCGACGATGAGCCTCACCGTCGGACACGATCATCGAGCCCTTACCGACCACGAACCTGACACCGACCATGTTGAACTTGTGACCCCAGCGGAACGACTCGACGGGCATCGAGAACATTTGATGGAGCAGACCGGCATCACCGACGACTGCAATGCGCGTCGGCCCGAGCCGCAGTTCGCTGATTGGTCCGTACGAATCATGGAGGCCATCCAGTGCTGTCGACGGGTCACGGAACAGCTGGCGAACTCGACGCAACTTCTCGAGACCGCGCGGCCCGGGGAGGTCCTGGGTCGCCACCGGCGCCGACGTTTCCGAGGGGGTCATGATTCAAGCTTCGCCCGTCTGGAAGTCGACCGCATCCGTGAGGTGTGTCCAACATGCGTCCGGCCAGCCGGGTCCCGGCTCGCGAGCATCAACAATGCGGCGCCGGCAAGAGCAAGCCAGACCCATCGTTCGCGCAGATCCTGGCCCGGTACCAGCGACGGGAAGACTCGAACGCCGCGGAAGACGACGCCGTAGAGGAACGCCGGCCCGACGAGCACGACGAGCGCGGCGGTCGGGCCTCCAGGCGCTTGCGTGCGCCGTTGCACGAGGGCCGACGTCGCCAGACCGATAGCGGCGAGTGCTGCGACCTCGATGATGACGTCGTAGGTCGGGAACCGCTGCGTGTCTGAGGTGGCGACCACCCCGGCGATGACCAACCAGGTTGCCGTCGTGATCGTGCCGGCGATGCCGACGCGGTGGATTCGCCGGCGAGCGAGAGGCGTTGGTGATGCAGCAACCGTCTCGGCGGCGGGGTCGTCGAGCGCGAACCCGAGGCCCGCGGTCGAGGTAACGAACGCGAGCGCGTAGATCTCCGCAAGGTTGTGGCCGGTGCTCATGCGGGCGATGATCGCGCCCACGGCTATCAGCCCGCCGATGATCGTCGGCACCGTTGGGGTGCTGCGCACATGTAGTGCCGATGCTCGCGACTCGCGGATCTCGACGGGTTCCGACATCGTCACGGGCATGCGACGAGCCCAGAGGGTATGGCTGAGCGAGCGCCGGCCGGTACGACGCCGAGCTCAGTCATCAGATCCTCGGTCGTGGCCGATGCATCGCTCCACTGCTGCCATTCGGCCCACAGGGTGTCGCGTACGAGCGTCGCGCCGA
>JANMMQ010000434.1:0-3819 GCA_031373465.1 Ilumatobacteraceae bacterium
GCGATCACATGGGCCCGTGCTTGTGCCGTGGTGTCGGCGATGCGCTGGAGAAGCCGATCAGCTGACCTGGCATCCTCGGAGGGCAGTCTCTTGATCTGCGATCGAAGTCGCTCGGCCAGCACGTCGGCATCGCGCGCCAGCGCCACCTCGGTGCCCAGCCACTTCAACTCATCGCGCAGATAGGCGGTCCAGTTCCGATCGAGCAATGGCGCGAAACTTCGCAGATCCGATCGCAGGCGCCGTGCTCCCACCCGAAACTGGTGGAGCTCCTCCGGGTCGATGGTCAACCAAACACCGGCATGGTGGTTCATGATCTGAGTCATCGACCGACCGATCACGTGGCGTACAACGTCCTTGACCGTGGCCTTCTTCTCGATCGGGACGAGCTCGACATCGGGCGGTTCCAGTGCGCGGGGACCGAGCGCACGGATCGCTTTGGGGATGGGGTCCTCGGTGTCGCGGCAACCGGCGGCTCGCAAACGTGCCAGGACCTGGTCGACCAAGGCCCGATCCACGTCGTCCGAGACGAACTCCAGCTCGATCTCGCGGAACGCGCCACCTCGGTCGGTCCCGTCCTCGACAACGACGACGTCGTCACACACCTTCATCTGCGGCCGGCCTTCGAGCTCGAGGACGAATTCAGACCGATGCGTGTGCAACCGCACCACCGGACCGAGGCTCTGTGAACGGACATACGCTCCCGCCGCTTGGCGAACCGACGCCGGTATCGCTCCCAGCGGCTCGTCGAAGGTGAACTCGTGGCGCGCCATCTCCTCCCCGTCGGCCTCGGCCGGCACCTTGAACGTCCAGATCGGCCCGGGTTCGCCGGTTCTTGCCCGCAACGTGACCCCGGATCGAGCCATCGACAGCATCGGTGTGTCGTAGTAGATGGCGTCGAGCTCGCGTACCGAGGGCGACCCGATGTCGACACCGCTGAGCTCCTTCTCGAGATCAGGCAGAGTCATACCGATGTCCGCTTCGAGTTTGATCTCGCGCTCGATCATCGGGCATTTTCTCAGATTTCGACCTGGGTGCAATCAAGTGGCATTACCGGCGCCCGGTAGCATCGCTGCCGAACGTGAAATCGGTCCTGTGAGGCCGATACGTGGAAGGAAGTCATGCCTCCATTGACGGGGTCCCGAGAGGTCCTCAGCGCCGACGATGTGCGGCGGGCACTCACCCGCATCGCCCATGAGATCGTCGAACGAAACCACGGCACCGACGGCGTCGTGTTGGTGGGCCTGCAGCGCGGCGGGGTGTGGATCGCCGACGAATTGGCTGCCATCCTCACCGGCATCGAACAGCCGGTGCCGGTGGGTTCCCTCGATGTCAGCTTCCACCGCGACGATGTCGGCCTGCGCCCGATCGTGCCAGGACACGTCACCGCGATCCCGGTCTCTCTCGACGGCACCACAGTCGTGCTCGTCGACGACGTGCTGTTCACGGGCCGCACGGTTCGCGCCGCCCTCGAAGCCCTCAACGACTACGGGCGACCTCGTGCCGTCCAGTTGGCCGTCATCGTCGACCGCGGCCATCGTGAGTTGCCGATCAGGCCGGACTACGTGGGAAAGAACCTTCCCACCTCCGGCGACGAAGACGTCAAGGTCTCCCCGGACGGTGTGGTGATCGCGTGAAGCACCTGCTCTCGATAGCCGACCTCAGCGCCGCCGACATTCATGGCCTCATGGAGCTCACGGATCACATGGTCGAGATCTCGCAGCGCCCGATCCCCAAAGTGCCTGCGTTGCGCGGCAAGAACGTCGTCAGCCTGTTCTTCGAGGACTCTACGCGCACCCGCACCAGTTTCGACACGGCGGCCAAACGCCTCAGCGCCGACACCATGAACTTTGCTGTGTCATCCAGCAGCGTCAACAAGGGCGAGAGCCTGCGCGACACGATCGAAACCATCGCCGCGATGGGTGTCGATGCCTTCATCGTCCGCCACAAGTCCAGCGGCGCGCCGCACATGATCACGCGTTGGACGACGGCAAGCATCGTCAATGCAGGCGACGGTTGGCACCAGCACCCGACCCAGGCCTTGCTCGATTGCTACACGATCCGCACGAACCTGAACCGTCGCGATGGTTTCGACGGGCTGCGCATCGCGATCGTTGGCGACATCAAGCACAGCCGTGTTGCCCGCAGCGACACGCAGGCGTTCACATCGCTCGGCGCGCACGTCACTCTCGTTGCCCCACCCACACTGCTGCCGCCGTCACTCGACGAGTGGCCTGTCGATGTCTCCCACGACCTCGATTCGGTGCTCCCCGACCTCGATGTCCTCTACCTGTTGCGTGTGCAACGCGAGCGCATGGATGACGCCTTGCTACCGAGTCTGCGCGAGTACTCGTCGATGTACGGCCTCACCGCCCAACGGGCGGCTCGGCTGCCGCCGCATGCCCTGGTGATGCATCCCGGTCCGATGAACCGCGGCGTCGAGATGGTGGTCGACCCCGCCGAACTTCCCGGGTCGGCGATCCTCGATCAGGTCACCAACGGCGTCGCCGTGCGCATGGCAATCCTGTTTCAACTGCTGGGTACCGGCAACGATCTGAGGGGTGATGCGTCGTGAGCCGCATCCTCGTTCGCGGCGGCACCGTGCTCGACGCAACAGGCCAGCGCCGCGCCGACGTGGCGATCGAACATGGCCACGTCGTAGAGGTCGGTCCGTCGCTGAATCCCTCGAACGAAGGTGACCAGATCCTCGATGCCGGCGATTGCATGGTCACACCTGGATTCGTGGACCTTCATGTTCACCTGCGCGAACCCGGTCGCGAAGAAGCCGAGACGATCGAGACCGGCAGCCGCGCCGCGGCTCTCGGCGGGTTCACCGCGATCGTCGCCATGCCCAACACCGAGCCTGCCCAGGACTCGCTGTCGGTGGTCGAGTTCGTCCGCGTCCAGGCACGGCGCGCCGGCTTGTGCGATGTGCATCCGGCCGGGTGCATCACCATGAATCGCGAAGGACTGGCGTTGGCGCCGTTCGGCGAGCTCGCCTCGGCGGGGGTTCGCCTCTTCACCGACGATGGCAACGGTGTACAGGACCCGCAGCTCATGCGCCACGCGCTGGAGTACGCAGGGGTGCTCGACATCACCTTGGCGCAGCACTGCGAAGTTGCATCGCTGACCAAGGGAGCTGTCATGCACGAGGGATCGTGCTGCGGCCATCTCGGCCTTCCGGGGTGGCCGTCGATCGCCGAGGAGCTGATGGTTCACCGCGACATCGAGTTGTCGCGCATCACCGGTGCGCGGATCCACCTGCTCCATCTGTCGACTGCGCGCAGCGTCGAGTTGGTCCGCGCCGCGAAGGCCGACGGACTTCTGGTCACGGCCGAGGCCGCACCTCACCACTTCACACTCACCCACGATCTGCTCTCCGGCTACGACGCCGTGTACAAGGTCAACCCGCCCCTGCGCACCGCCGACGACATCGCCGCGATCAAAGTTGGTCTGGCCGACGGCACCATCGACGCCATCGCCACCGATCACGCCCCACATCCGCCCGAGTCGAAAGAGGCACCCCTCGACCAAGCACCACCGGGAATGCTCGGGTTGGAGACAGCTCTCGCGCTGGCGATCACCGAGCTCGACATGCCGCTGGCCGACATCATCGCCGCGATGTGTTGGAAGCCTGCTGCGATCGCCCGGATCGGTGATCGGCACGGGCGGCCCATCGCTGCCGGCGAGCCTGCCAATCTCACCGTCTTCGATCCCGCCGCAGAGTGGACGGTCGTGCCCGCCAAGTTGGCCAGCAAGAGCCGCAACACTCCATATGCCGGCCGGACCGTCCGAGGCAGGGTTCGTCACACGATCCTCGAC
>JANMMQ010000435.1:0-8559 GCA_031373465.1 Ilumatobacteraceae bacterium
GTCAGGGTGCGCATGCCGTTGTAGCGCATGATCTGCACCTTGCTGTAGCACCACGCCAGTCGCTGGCGGATGTTCGGATTGTCGATGGCTCCCGACTCCTTGGCCAACAACAGGAGGCGATCGAGCTCGGCCTGATAGCGAATGGGAACGGTTGCCGCCGCCTCGCCCCGCTCGTAGCCGAGCAACGTCATGGCCACCGCCCAGCCGTTGTTGACGCCCCCGACCACTTCATCTTTCGGCGCCGTTGCATCCGTGTAGAAGATCTCGTTGAACTCGCTCTCGCCGGAGATCATCTTGATCGGGCGCACCTCGATCCCCGGCTGTTGCATGTCGACGAGGATGAACGAGATGCCCTTGTGCTTCGGCGCCTCGGGGTCGGTGCGGACGAGGGTGAAGATGTGATCAGCGAGATGACCCGACGATGTCCAGATCTTCTGCCCGTTCAGCACCCACTGGTCGCCGTCGAGCACACCGCGCAGACCGATGTTCGAAAGGTCGCTTCCCGCGTTTGGCTCGGAATAGCCCTGACACCATGTGTCGTCACCCGACAGGATGCGCGGCAGGTACTGGTTCTTCTGTTCCTCGGTGCCCCATCGCATCAGCGTGTTGCCCAGCATCTGGATGCCGAAGACATCGTTCGGGCCTCCGGTCGGTACACCTGCTTTGGCGAACTCCTCGGCGATGATGACCTGCTCGAGCGCTGACAAACCGGCGCCGCCGTACTCCGTCGGCCAGCCGGGAGCCAGGTATCCGGCGGTGAACAGGATGGCGCGCCATTCGCGGACGAAGGCGCTCAGCTCGTCGCCTTCCAACGAGCCGACGCCATCCCACTTCGCGGGCAACTTCTCGGCGAGAAAAGCCTGGACCTTCTCCCGGTAGGCCTCTGCATCGGCTGAGTACGTTGGGCGCATGCGTGAAGGTTACCCGTCGGTAGGACAGGTGGAATCACTCAACCCTCCGGCCGCCTCGCCAGCGCGGCAGCTCCGATCAACGACGCGCCGGGCCCCAGCGTGGCCGGCATCACTTGGAATCCGCGGATGAACGGCAGTCGGGCTCGCTTGTCGAGCTCGTCTTGTGCTGCTTGAAAGAACGGCTCGCCGAAGCCGAGTGCCACCGAGCCTCCGATGATCGCCAGCTTCAAGTCACACAACGCACCGACAGATGCCAGCGCACGACCCATCATCACGCCGGTGCGTTCGACGATCGCCGATGGAGCGCGCTGTGGCGGCCGCCCGGTCTCGGTCTCGATGGCCCGACCGCTGCAATAGGTCTCGAGGCAACCCTTGCCACCACAGATGCATGGCCGGCCATCCGGCTCGACGACGACGTGACCGATGTACCCGGCGTTGCCGACGCGTCCCTGCAGAAGCTTGCCCTCGCTGACAACGCCGCCGCCGACACCGGTGCCCATCACCACGCCGATGAAGTCCTTGACTCCGACGGCACCACCGCACCACGCCTCGGCCAAGGCCAGGGCCCTTGCGTCGGTGTCGACGGAGACGGGAAGTTGAACCAGTTCCTCCATCTCGATGATCAGTGGGAAGCGGCTCCAACTCGGGATGTATAGAGGCGAGACCGTGCGCGTCGACGGGTCGATCGGGCCACCGCATCCGACGCCGCAGCCGACCGGATCAGTGGGGGCCGCCGCGAGGACCCGAAGGATCAATCTCGACAGCGTCGGCCACACGTCGCGTGGCGGTGTGAGCAGGCGATCGCGCACCAGGATCCGCCCCGACTCGTCGACGACGCCTGCCGCCAGCTTGGTGCCACCCACGTCGACGGCGAGGTAGCAACGTGTCACGCGGCCAGACCGTAGCCTCCCGCCCTTGCAATCCGCGGCGCGCCGTCTACCCTTCCCTGCGTGACGGCGATCCAGACAGCACCTACCCGAAGCTTCGCATCGCTTTTCGACGCGATCACGAGCAACATCTCGCATGTCGTGCAAGGCAAGAAGGAAGCCATCGAGCTCGCAGTTTCGTGCCTGCTTGCCGAAGGTCACCTGCTCATCGAAGACGTGCCAGGTGTCGGCAAGACCAGTCTCGCCAAGGCGATGGCCGCGTCGGTGCATTGCACCTGGAAGCGCGTGCAGTTCACTCCCGATCTGTTGCCTGCCGACCTGGTCGGCGTCAGCATCTTCCAGAGGTCCAGCGAATCATTCGTGTTCCAGCGCGGCCCACTGTTCGCCAACATCGTGCTCGCCGATGAGATCAACCGCGCTTCACCGAAGACTCAATCGGCTCTGCTCGAGGCAATGGAAGAGCGCCAGGTCAGCGCCGACGGTGCCAGCCACATGCTGCCGGAGCCGTTCATGGTCATCGCAACACAGAACCCCGTCGAGCAGGAAGGCACGTATCGCCTCCCCGAGAGCCAGCTCGACCGTTTCCTGATGCGTCTGTCACTCGGTTACCCGGATCGTGAAGCCGAACTGGCAATCGTTCAGACACACGGCGCCAACACTGCCATGAGCGAGCTACAGCCCGTGGTGACGACCGAGGAAGTGATGGCCCTGATCGACGCCGTCCGCACGGTGCACCTCGCGCTCACGCTGCAGGGCTACATGGTCGATCTTGCCGAAGCCAGCCGCAGGCATCCTGCGTTGCTGCTCGGCCTGTCACCGCGCGCGACGCTTCAGCTCTCGCGTGCAACACGGGCCCGTGCCGCAAGCCAAGGTCGCGAGTACGCGACGCCCGACGACGTCAAGGCCGTCGCCGAGCCCGTGTTGTCGCACCGAGTCATGCTTCGGCCCGATGCGATGTCTCGGGGTGTTACGGGTATAACGGTCATCCGCGAAGTCGTCGGCTCGGTCCCCGTGCCCACCGGTCGCTAGGTCGAGAGATGATCACCCGTCACGGCTGGACAGCGATCGCCGCGGGGGTCGCTTGTTTCGCGGTTGGACGGGTGTTCGGGCTCATCGAGCTGTACGTCCTCGGAATGGGCATCGTCATCGCCCTACTGGTGGCGGTGATCACCGTTCAACGCCGCCTGCCTCCCCTGAACGTCCGGCGCATCGTCAGCCCTTCGCTGGTCTCGGTCGGCGAGCCCGCTCGCGTCGACATCCAACTCGCCAACCTCGGCCAGCAGGCAACCCCGTACCTCCAACTCTGGGAACCGGTCGGAAACAACGGCGGCGCTCCGATGCAACTGGCCAGGCTCGCTCCGGGTCAGGCCGCCAGCGCGGCGTACCGGGTACCCACTGCCCGACGTGGACTCATCCGCACCGGACCACTGCGAGCCGTGCGGCGCGACGTGTTGGGGCTCACCGAGAGAACGACGACCCTCGCAGGCACCGAAGAGGTGCTCATCGTGCCGCACACGATTCCCCTGCCGTTCCCGTCAGTTGGTTCGTCCGGCCGCCTCGGCCAGCACCTGCGCATGAAGTCGTGGGGCCAGACGGGCTCCGAGTTCCACTCCCTGCGTGAGTACCAGCGCGGCGACGACATCCGTCGGATCAACTGGAAGGCCTCGGCCAGGGCAACCTCGCTGATCGTCCGCGAGACTGCGCTCGAGGGGATCCGGCGTTGCACCGTCGTGCTCGACCGCGACGCCTCGCAGTACGTCGGTGGCTCGTTCGAACAGGCCGTGATCGCCGCAGCAAGCATCACGGCCAGCTCGGCTCATGCCGGCGTCAACACGCGCTTCGCGACCAACGACATCGACCTGCGCGGACCGGACGTCGCGGCCAACACACTCCGCTGGCTTGCAAACGTCGAGCCCGTTGTCGATCCACCAGAAATGACGTCGATGAGCAGTGGGATGTCGGAAGGCATGGGGCTGCTCGTCGTTGTCACCGGGGCCGCATCGAGCGTGGCCGCTGCCCAGATGCGCGGCGCGACGACGCAAGACGAAACTCTCGTCGTGGTGTGCGCGACGGAGTACAGAGCGAGCAGCCGCTTCATCGTCGACGCGACCTCAACCGAATCGATGATCGCTTCATGGACCACGCTCATCGTTGGTTCCAGCCAGGCGGTGCTGACGTGACCACCATCGCGGCACCAAACAGCGCCCAGTCAACACGCGTGACGAAGCCCGTCGGCTTCTGGCAGCCGGCCGATGCCCACCTGCCCGCAACGGTTGCCCTGACCCTGCTCACAGTCGTCACGGCCATCAGCCTTTGTCGAGTCTTTCCCGACTGGGCCTACCTGCGCCCGATGTTGGTGGTGTGCGTCGGAGTACACGCGGTGATGTGCATGTTGCGCGTGTTGAAGGTCAGCGCATGGCTTGCCTTGCCTGCCGGCTTGGTTGCGCTGGCGGTGTTGATCGGATTGATCTACTTCCGCAACTCGACACGGTTCAGCCTTCCGACAGGTGACACCGTCGACCAGTTCCGCTCCAGCATGCGACTGGTATGGCACCAGTTCCCCCGGGCGGTGTCCCCGGTGCCCAGCCAGGGAAGTTTCGCAATCGCGGCTACGACTGCTCTCGCAATTTGCGCGTGGCTGGCCGACTCGTTCGCCTTCCGCGCGTTCGGACGGGCCGAGGCCGTCGTTCCGGCCGGCGTGGTGTTCATCTTCACCTCGGCCCTCGGCGTCGATCGCAACCGAGTGCTCGTGGCGGCGCTGTGGGTCGGTGCGGCAATCCTGACGGTCGCCGCCCTGCGGATCGCGCACTCCCGCGACGACTCCGCCTGGATGGGCAAACGCAGGGAGTCTTTGTGGTCGACGCTTCCGGCGGCCGTGGCCTGCGCGCTGTTCGCCACCACGGGCGCCGTCGCGGTGGCACCGCAGCTCCCGGGGGCCGGCGACAAGGCGTTGCTCGACACCCGCAACCGGCAAGGCGACGTCACCGAGGTCGTCAGCCCGCTCGTCAGCATCCGCTCCCGATTGGTCAACCGTGGCAATGTCGAGTTGTTCACCGTCGCGAGCGACAGGCCCGAGTACCTGGCTGCCGCAGCGCTCGGCGAGTTCGACGGCACGATCTGGACAACGTTCGGGGAAGACGTGCGTGTGGCCGACGGAGTCCTCTCCGAAGCTCCGCCCGGTTCCGAGCTGCTGCTGCAGCAGTTCACCATCAAGCGGCTCAGCGGCACTATCGCTGTGGCCGCGCGCACGCCGACGTCGGTTTCATGGCAGGGCCGAAGCCTGCTCTGGGGCACCCAGTCCGGCACCCTTTTCGTTGACGGCGGACTGGAACGTGGTTATCAGTACCAGGTCACGTCGGCCATCGAGGCAGAACCGTCGAGGGCTCAACTCCGTGCGGCCACCGTGGATCGCGCGCCGAACCCCATCTACTACGCCCTGCCCCCAAACATTCCGAACGAGATTCTCGATCTGGCCGTGCAGCTCACAGCGCAGGCCACCACACCGTATGACAAGGCGCAGACTCTGAAGAACTGGTTCAAGACGCAGTTCAAATACGACCTGCACGTGCAGCCAGGACACAGCAACGACGCAATGATCGATTTCTTGACCAACAGGAGGGGTTACTGCGAGCAGTTCGCGGGAACGTTCGGCGCCATGGCACGCGCCGTCGGTCTGCCAACGCGGGTGGTCACCGGATACACGTGGGGTCAGCTTCGCGCCGACGGGTTCTACCATGTCGCTGGTCGTCACGCCCACGCCTGGGACGAGGTCTGGTTCGACGGCTTCGGCTGGGTGACCTTCGACCCGACGCCAGGCCGTGGCGCGCCGGGCTCCGAGCAACGCACAGGCGACCCCGCTTTGCAGGAGGAGGGCAACGGAACCCCGGGTGGCACAAACGCCGGGAACGCCCCGACGCCCACGTTCGAGCCGAGCGTTCAGCGTCCCCGACCGGAGAACGAGCTGCCGACGGGCCCGACCACGCCGCGCAACACTGGTCTCAAGACGTCATCCGATGGGGGATCTTCCGGTGGCCTGATCATCGCTGCCCTCCTCGCGGCAGTCATCGCCTGGGTCGTGGCGATGCCACGCGTGCTCAACCGTTGGTCGCGACACCGTGCGAAGGATCCGATCGACCGGGTCACTTCTGCGTGGGCCGCGACCGTCCGATCGTTGACGATGGCAGGCGCACCACGGATGTCGGGGGCAACACCGCTCGAATACGCGAGAGCGGTCGATGTCGGCCGCGCCGAGACGGTCGAGATCGCTCGCCTGGTCACGCGAGCCGTCTATTCGCCTCGCGGGGTCGATGCCGGGGCCGCCGAGCGCAGTGAGCTTCTACGAAGCGAAGTCGACGCCGCCTGCCGAGCGCGGATGAGCATCGTCACGAGGTTGCTCGATCACCTAGATCCGCGATCCGCGTGGGGGCGTATCACCGGTTAGGTGCGGGCCCTTCTGAGAGCGGATCTACTCGCCGCGACTGCCGGCGGAACCACCGAGGCGACTGCGCACGCTGTCGCTGAGATGGTTGAGCCCAGCCTCACCGATGGCGGCCACGTGGCGCTCGGCGATCACCAGGGCGGCGATCGCCCCGACGAATGCGACGAACGACAGGTACGGACTGACTGCCAGCAGGACGACGGTCAGCACCAGGCACAGCACGGTCGAGATGGAACTGACAACGACTGCTCGCCGTGACCCGACGTGTCGCGGCTTGATATCTCGACCGAAACTCGGGTCGCGCTGGAGCTGCTCTTCGATTTGTCGCAGAATGCGTTGTTCGTCTTCTGAGAGCGGCATGGCGACTCCTGAGCGATTGCCTTGAGACATCTTTCCACGATTCGGCGCCGGAGACAACGCAGGAGTCGAACGATTACGCGTCCTGGGGATCGTCGGGACCCCATTGCTGGATCCCGCGGCTGACTACCCGCAGCCCACGGTCACTCACTGCGCTCGCCGGACCAATGGCTGTGGTGCCGAATCTCTTCCGGATCGCGTCGACCGTCTCCTCCGCAAGCTGCCATTGCTGCTCGTCGCCGGCTCGTTCCTCGAGAAGGTCGTCGAGGCTCAGCTGACGCGAGGCCGACGTGAAGTTGCTGGCGCTGACACCGAGCAGTCGGACACCCGCCGAGGCGTCGATGGCGTGCAACAGCGGTTCGAGCGCGGCGACCATCGAATGGGCGGTCGAGACACCGCCGGCCACTGTGACCGATCGCGTGATGGTCTCGAAACCTGCGAACCGAACCTTCAGCGTGACTGTACGCGCGGCACCGCCATGAGCGCGGAGCCGTGCAGCGACGGCATCCGACAGTCGTACGAGCTCGCGGAGCAGTTCCTGGTGCGTGTGCCTGTCGATCGCGAACGTCTCTTCGTGACCGATCGATTTCATCTCACGATTGGGCTCGACCGGTCGATCATCGACGGCCCATGCGAGCCGATAGAGGTGCTGGCCATGCGCGGCGCCGACGCAGGCGATCAACGTCGCCTCGTCGAGGTCGGCGAGCTCCGCAACCGTCTGCACGCCGAGCCGTTGCAACCGCTCGAGCGTTGCCGGGCCGACGCCCCAAAGCGCTTGCACGGGCAGCGGATGCAGGAACGCCAACTCCTCGCCGTGCCGGACCTCGACTACTCCCCTGCCATCGCGCACACCTTCCGGCGATGCGATCGGCTTGGCTGCAACTGACGCCAACTTGGCCAGAAACTTGTTCGGAGCGACGCCTACCGAACACCGCAACTGCAACTCGTTCCAGACCCTGGTGCGAATGGTCTCGGCCATAGCTGCTCCGGGACCGTGCAGACGAAGGGCGCCGGAGACGTCGAGAAATGCCTCGTCGAGCGACAGCGGCTCGACGAGCGGCGTGACCGATTTGAAGATCTCGTTGACGTCAGCGCTGACCGATGCGTAGAGCGCATGGTCGCCCGGCAGGAACACGGCCTGCGGACAGAGCCGCTGTGCCGTCACGCTCGGCAACGCTGATCGCACGCCGTAGCGGCGGGCTTCGTACGACGCCGCGGCAATTACCCCGCGGGCTCCGGTGCCACCGACGACGACGGGCTTGCCGACCAGATCGGGTCGACGCCGAAGTTCGACACTGACGAAGAAGGCGTCCATGTCGACGTGAAGGATCACGCGTCGGTCGATCACGCGATCCGCTCCACCCGCGAGGTGCTGCGATCGGTGCCGATCAAGCGGAAGTGAAAGGTACCGGTCGGGTGAGCCACACCTTGCAACCACTCACCGACGGGAATGTGCACCCACTGCGGGCTCAGGGCCAGCAGAGCCAACGCCTCGTCGCCGGCAACCTGGCGCACCTCCTCGACGATGCCATCGGGATCGGCCACCACGATGTCGCCGACGACATCTGCGGTCTCCCAAGCCTCGACACGCAACCTCCAGTCGAGTTGCGGCGCCTCGACGATGACGGAGTACCGCAGGTCGGCCCAACCGGCAACGGTGAGACCGGTCTCTTCGAGGACCTCGCGAGCGAGACCCTCGCGGATGGACTCGCCGCGGTCAATCACACCGCCAGGCGGCGTCCACTCGATCGATCGATCCCGGCGACGGTTGCCGACCAGCACCAAGCCGTTGAGATCCACTCCGCCGACCCGAGGGATCAAGGCACCTCCGACGATCCAGTTCCGCATCGTGTCGTCAGCCGCCCTGCGCACGCCGCCTGCGCCGTCCCCCGAAGTCGGCGACCCACAGCTTGATCACGATCATCAGCGCCTCCCGGATGATCCCGCCCGACATCTTCGATGTACC
>JANMMQ010000463.1:0-7586 GCA_031373465.1 Ilumatobacteraceae bacterium
GCTTCGCTGGTGTCGCCCGCGAGGCGCCATGCGAGGAAGTTGATCACCGCGGAGCCGGTGGCGATATAGAACAACCAGGCCGCGAACCGGTCGGCGAGAACCTGCGCGCGACTGTTCGACATTTGGGCCTCGGCGACCAGGCGTTGGATGCCGGCCAGCGCCGTGTCAGCGCCGACGGCTGTAACCCGGACGCGTATCGACGAGTCCGTCGACACCGTGCCTGCGACAACGGCGTCGCCGATCCCTTTGGCCACGGGGCGAGACTCGCCGGTGATCATCGATTCATCGAGCTCGGCCTCGCCTGCTTCGATGACTCCGTCGGCGGGAACGCGACCGCCGGCGCGAACGAGGACCAGTTGGCCGGCCGCGAGGTCGCCGATCGACACCGGACGAACGCTGTCGCCCTCGATCAGCTCGGCCTCGTCCGGGATCAGCTCGGCCAGTGCCGCAAGCGCGCCCCTGGCCTGGCCGATTGCCTTCATCTCCTGCCAGTGCCCGAGCAGCATGATCGTGACGAGGGCCGCCAACTCCCACCAGAACTCGAGATCGAACCATCCGAGGCTCGACGCCATCGAGGACGACCACGCAACCGTGATCGCCATGGCGATCAGCAGCATCATGCCAGGTGCCCGGTCGCGGACTTCCGAAACGGCGCCGGTCAGGAACGGCCAGCCGCCCCACAGGAACACGAACGTGCCGAGAACCGGACCGACCCAGGCGACACCGCCAAGGTGGTAGCCGAACCACTCCATGATCATCTGGCTCGTGGCGACCACGGGAATGGAGACCAGGAGAGTCAGCCAGAACCGTCGGCGAAACGTGTCGGGATCGTGTCCGGCGTGCTTGTCGTGGCTTGCGTGCTTGTCGTGGCTTGCGTGCCCGTCATGGCCTTGGTGCATTGCTGGCCTGCCGTGCTCCATCACATGTCCGGCGTGGATGTCGTGTTCGCGGGTGATGTCAGTGATGCTCCTGCGGTGGGCTTGAAACGCCGCAGGCGGAGGCTGTTCGACACGACGAACACGCTGGAGCACGCCATGGCCAGGCCGGCGAGCATCGGATTGAGCAGGCCAGCGGCAGCGAGGGGGAGTGCAGCCACGTTGTAAGCGAACGCCCAGAACAGGTTGGCTTTGATCGTGGCCAGCGTGCGCCGGGAGAGGCGAATCGCGTCCACTGCGGCGCGCAAGTCGCCACGCACGAGGGTGAGGCCGCTGGCCTCGATCGCTACGTCAGTGCCGGTACCCATCGCCAGGCCAAGATCGGCTTGGGCCAGGGCCGCGGCATCGTTCACGCCGTCGCCGATCATGGCAACGACACGACCCTCGGACTGCAGCCGACGAACGACGTCGACCTTGTCGGCCGGTAGCACTTCGGCGATCACCTCGGTGACGCCCACCTGCTCGGCGACAGCGTTCGCGGCCTTGGCGTTGTCCCCGGTGAGCAGCACCGGTCGCAAGCCGAGCGCGCGCATCCCGGCGATGGCCTCTGCGGATGTCGGTTTGATGGTGTCAGCGACGACCAGCACCGCGCGGGCGGCCCCGTCCCAACCGACGTACACCGGCGTGCGCCCGGCAGCCTCCGCAGCGTCGCGGGCGGCGCGCATCGTGTCGTTGAGGTGCAACGACCAGTCGGACAGGAAGCGCTCGCGACCGACGATCACGGCGTGGCCGTCGACCACGCCGCGCACACCGAGACCCTCCGTGTTGGCGAACGACTCCACCGTGGCGAGACCGATACTGCGGGCCGCCGCACCGGCAGCGATCGCCTGGGCGATCGGATGTTCGGACGCGTCCTCCAGCGAGCCGGCCAGAAACAACGCCTGCCGCTCGTCGGTGTCGCCCGTGACGACCACCTCGACCAGCGCCATCTTGCCGGTGGTGACGGTGCCGGTCTTGTCCAGCACCACGGTGTCCACCTTGCGGGTCGACTCCAGCACCTCTGGCCCCTTGATGATGATGCCGAGCTGCGCGCCGCGACCGGTGCCGACCATCAACGCCGTGGGTGTCGCCAACCCGAGTGCACACGGGCAGGCGATGATGAGCACGGCTACAGCGGCGGTGAAGGCTGTTGTCGCGTTGTTGGTCGCCGCGGCGGTCAGCCAGAAACCGAGCGTCGCGAACGCGAGGGCGATCACGACGGGCACGAAGATCGCCGAGACGCGGTCGGCCAGCCGCTGGACCTCGGCCTTGCCCGTCTGGGCTTCCTCGACCATCCGCCCGATCTGGGCTAGCGCTGTGTCGGCTCCCACGCGGGTGGCGCGGATCACCAGGCGTCCGGAGGTGTTGACGGTGGCACCGGCAACGGCATCGCCGGGTGCCACCTCAACGGGCACGGGCTCGCCGGTGAGCAGCGAGGCATCGACGGCAGACGTTCCCTCTGCGACGATGCCATCGGTGGCGATCTTCTCGCCGGGTCGGACCACAAAGTGATCGCCGACGGAGAGATCGTCGATCGGGATCCGCACCTCACTTCCGTTGCGCGTGATGGCCACATCCTTCGCGCCAAGCTCTAGCAACGCCTTCAGCGCGGCACCGGAGCGCCGTTTGGCGCGGGCCTCGAAGTACCTTCCGGCGAGGATGAACACCGTGACGCCGGCAGCCACTTCGAGGTAGATCTGCCCCGACCCCAGCCCCCGTTCCGGGGTGAGCGAGAACGGGTGGCGCATGGAGAGTTCGCCGGCGTCGCCGAGGAACAGTGCGTACAGGCTCCAGCCGAAGGCGGCGAGTGTGCCCACCGAGATCAGGGTGTCCATCGTGGCCGTCGCGTGGCGCAGGTTCGTCCATGCCGCGTGGTGGAACGGCCATGCTCCCCATGTCACGACCGGGGCGGCAAGGGTGAGGGACAGCCACTGCCATCCGTCGAACTGCAGAGCCGGGATCATCGCCATCGCGATTACGGGCAGGGCGAGCACGGCGGACGTGATCAGACGCTGTCGGAGGGTCCTCGTCGGGTCGTCGGTCGGCGCAACCGGTGCCGAAGCCGCGGCGGCGGTGGACTTGGGAGTTGTGAGGTGGGCGGTGTACCCGGTGGCCTCCACGGTGGCGATGAGGTCTGCGGGGGTGATGTTGTCAGCGAAAGTGATCTTGGCCTTCTCGGTGGTGTAGTTGACCGTTGCGGTCACACCCTCCAATCGGTTGAGCTTCTTCTCGATGCGAGCTGCACACGACGTACAGGTCATCCCGCCGATCTCGAACTGGATCTCCGAGGCGTGGTCCGGCTTCGTCGGTGTGGTCGTGTTCGTGGACATGTCAGTGCCCGCCGGTGTGCGTCGTCGTGGTGCCCTCGGTGGATCCGTCGGGAACCTCGACGGTGAAGGCGGCGGTGCGAACGGTGCCGTCGTGCGAGAAGTCGAAGAACAGCCGGTAAGTGCCCGGGGTTGGGAACTCACTCATGAAGGTCACGGCCGCCTCGGACGAGTCCGCTTCCGGGTGCACGTGCAGGTACGCGAGATCGCCAGTACGGATGGCGACGAGATGGCCGGCAGCGCCGAGATAGGGGTCGGTGCGGACTGTCGTGCCGTTCCGTTGCACGGTGAACGTCAGCGCTTCCTCGCCGACGGCCGGGTCACCGTCCATCGTGATCGTGTAGCCGTCAACGGTTGTGACGCTCATGGGATCGGGGAGCGCCACGGCACCCACCGAGCCGGGCACCAAGAGATCCACTCCCAGGGTGAGGTTCGCCGCACCGGTGGGCTGAAAGTCGGCGAAGACGCGGTACGACCCGGGTGCGAGCGCCGGTAGTTCAACCGTCCAACGACCGCGGGCGTCCATCGTCGGATGCAGGTGGAGGTACTCGACCAGGTTGCGGGCTAGCACGATGAGATGCAGGGCCCGCTCGTGCAACTGGTCGAAGGCGATCACGGCGATGCCGTCATCATCGAGGATCCGAAAGGCGAGCGTGGTTGCGGTTCCGGCGGCGACGGTTCCGGCGCCGAGGGGGCCGGACTCCGGGGCGAACCGATAGCCGGCCGCCGCCACGGCAAGCCCGCGAGGCACATCAGCGGCTGGCGTCGCACTCGCGCCGTGCGCGCCGTGACCGCTGCCGTTGCTGCCGACATCGATAGGCCCGACCGCCGCGCCCACCACCATGGCGCTACCGAAGATGACTCCGACGGCGGCCGCAAAGAGGGCGAGTTTGGCAGCGTTGTTCATCCGGTCGCGCCAGATCCGGCCATTTCGTAGCCGGCCTCGTCGACAGCTGCGGCAAATGCAGCCGGATCGACCGGGCCCTCAGACACGACCGTGACGGCGCCGCTGGCGAGATCGATCTCCACCGTGCTCACGTTGTCGAGCCTGGACACTTCGTCCGTGACTGCGGCGACGCAGTGGCCGCAGGTCATACCCATGACGGTGAAGGTCGTGGTGGTGGTGCTCATCTCGCGCTCCTATGGTTTGGGTCTCGGGGGTTCGACCCAAGTGATCCTATATACCCATAGGGGGTATAGCAACCTATGTCATCATTTGTCGCAGCGATTTCTGAAGTACCCCCTCCCGGTATAGTTCCCGGTGTGAAGACCCAGACACTGAGCACGACCCGCGGCTACACGATGGACAAGGCCGCTTACCTCAAACGGCTCAAGCGCATCGAAGGTCAGGTGCGCGGCCTGCAGCGGATGATCGACGAGGACACCTACTGCATCGACGTGCTCACCCAGGTCAGCGCGGCCACCAAGGCGCTACAGAGCGTCGCCGTCGGACTATTGGATCAGCACGTGCGCCACTGCGTCGCCAACGCCGCCGCAGATGATCCGGCCGAGGCCGGGCGAATGGTCACCGAGGCCACTCGCGCAATCGAGCGGTTGATCAAGTCCTGATTCATGTCGTGGCGCCGATGGGCGTGCCGGAGCGTCGGCACTCGATTGACCGACCTAGCTTTTGACCGTGGAAGAGACCGGCCGATACGTAACGCAGCGGAACGGGTGGGCCTGGTGCGGCCTCGCGGCTGTGCTGTTCGGCGCAGCGACGCCGACGCTGGTCGCGACCGAGAATTCGCCCGAGTCACTGAGGGCGTTCCGGCCACCAAGTCTGAGCTGTCAGTCGATGAGGCGAAGAACCCTTTCTTCGCTCCGACGCTGGCGATGGACCATGACGAGGTGTATCAAGCGCCTCCATACATCTCTCCAGACACCGGACACTGGGTGATCTCGAACTCGACGTGGATTCCACTCGCGAATGGAAGCCGCATGATCGTTCACTTCGAGGTGTCGCTTGCCAGCTTTGTTCCGTACGTCGACCCCAGCGTCACGAGTCGACACGTCGCGGTCGTCGATCGTTCCAACGGCAGGATCATTCTGCAAGATGGCGTCGAGCTTCCGTCCGCTCAGCCGCCGGAAGCTTTTCCGGCGACGTCGTGGTCGAAGACATTGACGACCCTTACCAGCACGACCGGGACCACCACCGTCGCGAACAACCCAGCGGCCTATCACACAATTGACCGTAGCGCCGGGAACGCCAACGATTGGTACGTCATCGAGTGGTCAACCAACAGCGCCACCCTGATCCCGCTGTGGGCAGGTGCTGCGACGACCGGGCTGGGCGTGTTGCTACTTGGCCTTGCCCTGCTTCTTCTACGCCGCCAGCACATCACGCTACGACGCGCTGCCAGGCTCGACCACCTCACGGGACTTGCAAATAGCAAAGCGCTTGAGGAGGCCCTCGACGACGCCCTCGCGGGCGCCAGGTCGCAGGGCGAATCGATCGCGGTACTGATGCTCGATCTCGATGGATTCAAGCAGGTGAACGACACGTTGGGCCACGACAAAGGTGACGCAGTGCTTCGCGAAATCGCCCGCCGCTTGCACGCCAACGTCTTCGAGTACGACCTAGCTGGCCGCATGGGTGGCGACGAATTCGCGGTCGTACTACGGCACTTGCGAGAGTCCGACGACGTCAGATCAGTCGCACACCGATTGCGCGAGGCGCTCATCCGACCGATTGAAATCGACGGCATTCCGCGCTTCATCGGAGTGAGCGTTGGCGCAGCCGTTCATCCGCAGCACGGCCACACCGTCGCGGAGCTGCTTCGCGGAGCAGACGCGGCGATGTACCGCGTAAAACGCGGACGCGAAGGCGTCCGACTCTACGAAGTCGGCACTCTCGAGGGCGCTTCGGCCTTGGGACTTGCTGCCGAACTTCTGAGGCTATTGACGACCGCTCACTCCATATGGCTTTCCAGCCGGAGATCTCCCTCCGCACGGGCGAAATCGTTGGCGTCGAAGCGTTGGCCCGCTGGGCGCGACCGCGGGGCGTCGAGGTTTCGCCGAATGAATTCATACGGTTGGCCGAGGCGACGGGACTCATCCGGTCCCTGACGTCGCTCACTCTCTTCGCCTCGCTCTCGACGAAGCGATGATTTGGCACAGCGACGGACTCAGGATTCCCGTCAGCGTCAACCTCTCCGGACGCGTAGTGGGAGATGAAGGCCTTCTCGGCGAGATCACAGAACTTCTGGACGAGCGCGGGCTGAGCGCGAGTGCCCTAGTGCTTGAAATCACCGAGACAGCGCTGATCACCGACCGCCGTCAAGCCATCGAGACCCTCCAGAGCCTGCGTACCAATGGCGTCCGCATCGAGCTCGATGACTTCGGAAGCGGATACACATCGTTCGGCTCACTACATGACCTGCCACTCGACGGTCTCAAAATCGATCGCAGCCTCGTCGTCGACACGACCGGCAACGGCACGCGTCTACTGGCTGCAACGATCGAGAATGCTCAGAACCGAGGGCTCAGGGTCGTTGCCGAAGGCGTCGAGGACGCCGCCACCATGGCCTTGGTGCGTGAGCTCGGTTGCGACACCGCCCAGGGATTCCACATCGCAAGACCAATGCTGTCGAATGACATTCGCTCAGATGAGTGATCAGCTCCTCGAGGTCGTCAATGTGGGTCGTCCAGGCCATCGCTGCGAGCGCAATGGCCATGCCTCGCGCAGCCACTGGTCGATCTCAACGGCCAGATCCAGGTCCCGTTCAGCGCGTGACGCCCGGACCCATGACCGAACCATCGCCTCAGCGACACCACTGCCGTCGGGGACGATGTAGACGCATCCGATCACGTCATCGCCGTCCAGCACGCTGTACGCGAACGCTTCACCGGCGACGAACTCACGCCGATGTTGCTCCAGATCGGCGAGGTTCTGGTCCAACGTCATCGGCGTCGGCCAGTCGTCACCTCCCCAGTCCGGCTGCGCAAACCCCGCCGTTGCATGGATGTGCTCGATACTCGACATCCACGCCTCGTAGTCGCGTTCGTTGTGCACCGGCGCCAAGGTTTCCAGCCGGAACCAGGTTGTCGAGAGCGGTACCGGTGGGTCGATGACGCGCTCGAACACATCCTCAGTCTCCCCGAACGCCGTCGCAGTAGTCGAGTTGAGCGCCACCGCCGGCGAAGAGATTCATCCGCACGGACCGGCCACGAGGTTCCCCGTCTCGGGCCGTGGCCGGTACCCAAACCCCAAGCGATCTGGTCCGTGCCACCGTCCACCACCTTCGCCCCCGACGGGCTCGAGGACTTCGAAGCAGCAATCACCGGAGGCACCGGTGCCTACCACCATGCCCGAGGATTCGTCGCCGTCGACACGATCACCGACACC
>JANMMQ010000479.1:0-1733 GCA_031373465.1 Ilumatobacteraceae bacterium
GCTTCGCTCGTTGCAACGGTTTGAATATCGTCGACCTGGTCCGGTTCCCACAGTGGCGGGATGAAGCCGATGCCGATTCCCTCGATCTTGTGCGAGCCGGTCACACCGCCGGACAGAACGGCGGACTCTGCCGGCTCGACCGCGGTGACGTGCAGTTCGGTGCCGTGTGCGCGTATCGCTCCGGCCGCACCGTGGATGGAGTGAGCGGTGCCAACCGCATGAACAAACGCATCGATCCGCCCGGCGGTCTGGACCCAGATCTCCTCACCGAGAGGCACATAACCAGCGATCGCGTCACGGTTGTTGAGCTGGTCGCACCACCAGCGCCCAGGCTCGGCGGCCACCTCGCCCGCTCGCGCGATCATGCTCTTGATCAGCTTCTCGTTGATCTGGCCGCTGTCGCTGGGAACGTCTTCGACCGTGGCGCCAAAGGCGCGCATCGTGCGACGCTTCTCGACGCTGAAAGCATCGGAGAACACGATGTGGAGCGGGTACCCCAGTGCGGCGCACACGAACGCCAGCGAGATGCCCGTGGTGCCTGCGGTGTATTCGACGACGGTGTCACCGGGACGGAGGCGCCCGTTGCGGATCGCCCCTTCGATCGCGGTGCGGGCCATTCGGTCTTTCATGCTGCCCGTTGGATTGGCGAACTCGAGCTTGACCATGACGCGCGCCGAACCTTCAGGCACCACACGGACGAGCTCGACGAGGGGAGTATTCCCGATACCTGCCAGCGCGCCAGCTGAAGTCGTATCCATCGGTTCTCCTCCACATCACTGAGATGCCGATCCTAGGTCGGCACTCTGGGCCCGCAAAACAGCTACTCCGTTGTGACGAAGGCCGACGCTGCCGAGCGGCTCGCCCGCGTTGCGCGTCGAGACGCTCGAGGAGATCCGTCTCTACGAGCTTCGACACGGCGAAGCGATCAACCAGGTCGAGTTGGCCGGACGTCTCGATTTTACCCAAGGGGCGGTCTCCAAGCTTGAGCATTCCGAGGACGTGCGTGTCTCAACGTTGCGCCAGTATTGGAGGCGCTCGGTGCGCGCCTCGAACTCGTGGCGGTGTTCGACGACGACGCTCGCCGGGTGCCGGTGCACTCGCCAAAGGCTCCGCAGCCTGACCACCAGGCAGCGTGAAAATATGTACCATTCATGTACCATGTTCAGGGGCGCTCGTTTCGATTCGTCGGGTGGTTGACTTGGTGGCTCTCTATGTCCAGAATTCGAGCTCTTCGGTCAAGAGGCGGTGGCTGTGGGCGCCGGTACGAGCCAACCGTTGTTCGAGGGGATGTTCTCGGGCGTAGTTGTCGTAGATCTCTATGGCGTTGTCGGTGGTGGCTCCGAGGGGTGCGAGCGCGAGGTAGCTCCAGAGTCCGGTCAGGCCGGCGGAGTAGGTGTGGTCGATGATCTCGCGGACGCGGGCGGTGTCACCGGTGAGGTGTCTCAGGTACGCGAAGCCGATGAGGAAGTCTGACGTGAGCTGTGGGCGGCGGGCGACGAACTCGGCCGTCACCGACGCGAGCGATTTCGCAGCGACTTCCGGTGTGTGGGTGTGGCCCATCACGGCATGCGAACAGACGAGGTTCATCTGGGCCCACTGCGAGGCTTCCGGGATGTCAGCGTGGGTGAGCATCGCTCGTTGGGCCTCGTCGATTCGACCGAGGGCGAGAAGTGCCGTCGCGCGGTTCACTTCGATCACATGACGGAAGCCGTAGTCCGGGGCGATCTCGAGCG
>JANMMQ010000300.1:0-2644 GCA_031373465.1 Ilumatobacteraceae bacterium
ACCACTGATCCGCGTGCCGAGCCCGGGCGGACTCCGTTGGGCAGCCGCAGCTACGCCGAGGTGATCGCCGACATCAGGTCCGGTGCGATGGTTCCCATGGCCACGCCGATCGACGCGCAGGGTCGGGCCGGAGCGCACTACTCATCGCTGACGTTCGCGGCCGGTCAGCCCTTGGTCGTCGGGAGCGAGGACCTCACGTCGAACCTCGCGAAGGTGCTCGACTTCGTGTCTGATGGTTCGCCAATCGGCTGGCGCGAGCACCAGGAGTTGACGATCTACTACCTCTCGAACGCGCGGGTCACGTCCGCTGTCCACGTGCTGAGTGCATACGACAGGGATGAGGGGCCCGAGACCCTGCTCGACCGCACGACCGAGGCAACGGTCTCGGGGTACATGGTCATCCACGCAGAGTCGGGCACGGCCGAGTTGAACGTGCCGATCGGTCCAGGGATTCAGGACCCCACGCAGAGCTTCGTCGCGATCACTGCGTCTTCATCGGGGTTCTCGGGGATGTTCTTTCCGGACGAACCGCCGGATTTCGAGCCGGTTCCTCCCGGAGATCGTTACGTCAACAAGGACACGTGGACCTTCACCAGGTCCGCATCACCGATGGTGGATGGGTGGGGAACATGGAACCTCTGAAGCGCACGATGAAGGTCATGGCGGTGCTGTGTCTGGCCCCGCTCGCAGGTGTCGGCTGCGGTCGCTCTGAACCAAGCGCCGGGAACAGCGAACGTCTGTCGCCTTACACATATTCAGAGCTCCGCAAGGTCTCGTTGGCCGATCGTGGGCCGGCGTGCGCGCGCTTGTCGATCGGGCCCTCGGTTGCCTACTCCGGTTGCTTCACGACGGACCACTTCCCGTTGTTCGTGTACGGGGATCTGGACGAAACGCTGGTCCTCCTGGGGATCGACAGCGATGCCGTCAGGCTCATCGACCCCGGCTTCAAGGTCGTCGCGATGTCGGATCACTTCGTCGCCGTCCAGAAGAGTCGAGAGATGGGCACCAACGATCTGAGGTTCACGCTCACGTCTGCCAAGGCGGTCAGGTGGTGCCGGCTGGACCGCCATCTCTTCATCCAATGCCGCAAGTTCGTGCAGACTGGCTGAATGCAGATCGACGTGCTGCGATCGCTGCCTCGACCGCTTGCTTACGTGCTGCCCGGCGGCGGCGCATTGGCCGCGTACCAGGTTGGTGTGCTCGATGCGTTGACCGCAGCAGGGTTGCAGCCCGACCGGCTCATCGGCGTCTCCGCGGGAGCGCTGAACGCGGCGTTGTTCGCCTGGTCGAGCGATCTCGACGGTGTCCGTCGGATCGAGCGCATCTGGGCAGGCGTCAGGCGACGGGACCTGCTGCGCGTCCACCCCGGACGGTTGGCGTTGGCACTTGCCGGCAAGCGCACCTCGTTCCTCGACAACCGGCATGGCATCGCGTTTCTCCGGAAGCACCTGGGCGGCCGGCTCATCGAACACGCTCCGATCCCACTGACGATCATCACGACAGATCTGTCCACCGGGCGCCCGTTCATCCTCGAATCGGGAGAGGTCGTCTTCGCGATCGTCGCCAGCTCGGCATTCCCAGGAGTGTTTCCGCCGGTCGAGCTCGCCGGGCACTGGCTGATCGACGGCGGAGTCGTCGCTGATGTCCCGCTCGACGTGGCCGCCGAGCTCGGGATAGCCAGTGTCATCGTTATCACTGTGCCTCCCTTGGCACCAGCGCCTGTACCGCAGCATCCAGTCGCCGTGGTGTTGCGCTCGTCGACCTGGGGTGTCGAGGCCCACGGGCGCACGATCGTCGCCCGGCCGCCGGATGGCCTGCGTGTCGTCGAGATTCCGACGCAGCCGTCGTCTATCACCACGTTTGCAGTGGGATCGGCGCGCACGACGATCGAAGAGGCTCGCCGATTCACCGAGGCTTGGCTGAGCTCGTCATAGCTCGGCAGGCTGTCGCCGCACAGGGATACTCTTTGTCGATGGCCGGTCCGAAGCGCGACAAACCTCTTCACCGCGTGGCGCGCGCCGTGACCACCAAGGATTGGGGTGCAAGAGCCAAGCAGATCGCGGCATCGTTGAAGGCTCAGCACGCCGCCGGTCGTGACGGCGACGACTCACCGGCCGAGCCGGTGTGGCCGACTCCGAAGGAACAGCTCGAGGCTTTGAAGAAGCTGTTCCGTAAAGACTCGCCCGACAACATCTCGACCGCGCGAGACAAGGCGCCCGATGAACAGAACCTCGACAACGACGCCGCTGAGGTTGCCGATGTTCTTCGCCGCGTCGATTGGGCCCAGGTCAAAGCGGCGACAGCCGAACGCACCAACGACGTCGCTCGCACGATGCGTTCCATGGCTGAGCACGTGGAGTGGACCAAGGTACAACCCGTGGCAGCGCAGGTGTCGAGTGCTCTGATCGCAGCTGTCGCGGCCGGTCGGATCCCCATCGGCGGACAACTCGGATCGATGGTTGCCCGAGCAATCGCCGACCAGAACAACCTCGGCCGGCGTGTTGCCGCCAACCTCGAGCAGAGCCCGACCAACGTGCCACCGGATTTTCGGGGTGTCATCGAGGCCACGGCCACCGAGTTGTGAGGCGCTCCTATCCCGGGATGGGCATCACGGCGCTCATGTCGACCGACTGGCCCTGCGTGG
>JANMMQ010000537.1:0-6297 GCA_031373465.1 Ilumatobacteraceae bacterium
TCCCAGATCTCGTCCATCAGGTGCCAACGCATGCCTTGCCCGGCCATCCACTCCCAGACGTCCCGTGGAGGCCAATAACTGCGCAAACCGATCTGGATGAAGTTGCGCCCGGGAATCGCGCCACTTTCGATCAAGCGTCGCATCGGGGTGCCGTGACTGGCCAGGTTCCCGTCGATCGTGTCCGCCGTGTCGGCGTGGGCGTCGAAGTGGACCATGCCGACATTGCCATGGCCATAGATCTCGGCGACCGCGGTGGCAGCCGGCCAGGTGATGGTGTGGTCGCCGCCCATCGTGAAGGGAACGATCCTGCGGCTGGCGATCTCATGCACGCGTGCCTTGATGTTGTCGAGGCTGGTTTGCACCATGCCGTGAGGGCAGTGAGCGTCGCCGTAGTCGATGACCTCGACGTGGTCGAAGATCTCCAGACCGTAGCTGAGGTGGTACGTGCCCGACTCGTATGCGCTGCCGCGCAACGCCCGTGGGCCGAAACGAGCGCCCGGCCGGTTGGTGGTCCCGAGATCGAAGGGGGCGCCGACGATGGCGACGTCGGGCTGCCAGGAATCCAGCTGCTCGGGTGCAGTGAGCAGCGGCCGTTGGGCGAACGTCATCACCGAGCCGAACGCGTAGCCCTGGTCGAGTTGCTGTTGGTAGCCGGCGGGGAGGTCGCGCTTGGGTTCGGTCATCACGACGCACGGTAATCGCCGACCATCGCGACGCAGACGAAAACAACAGCGGCCGAAAAGCGAAGCACCCCGGGCTGCGCAGCCAACCGAAGCCAGCGCGCCGCCCGGGGCGACTCCTTTTGGTTCATGATCCACCACTGGTCGACCTTCCGGCGTTAGCCTTGGCTCGACTCAATGTCATCGCCCGTCAGCTCACGCTGGCGGGCGATTCCCTTTGTCAGGTCACTCCCCGGCGAACCGGCTCGTTCCCTGACCACTGATTCGGTCTTCCCCGGCGAACCAGTTCCAACCAATCCAGCTGCTCGTTCCGCAACCCCGGTTACCCGGTTCGCTTTCCTCGCTGAACCGGTTTGAAGCGATCTGGTTGCCCAGTTCGTTTCGCTCCGGCCCCGCCACTCGGCCCGAAGGCCTCCTGGCAGGATGAATCATTCCCCTCCCGGATCCGCTCTCGCCTCGTGAACCCGGTTGGCCCTCCGATCCTGCAACGGCCATTCCTGGCTGCCACGGTGTTCGGCACCGTTCCTCGAGTCCCGTTTGGCATGCGCTTCCCGGTACTCGGGTAGCTTGCGCCAACTCAATATTGCAGGTCAAGCGGTATTTTTGAAGTCACAGGGTGATCCGCAGAGTTTCGTGTGAATCCCCAGAAGATTTTGATCTGTCCACCTCTTGCACACAGGTTTTGCACAGTGTTCACGTTGACGCCTGCCGGAAAACCGGGTTGAATGGCTTTCGTGATCTCTCGCCTTGCTGCCACGATCATCATCATTCAGTAGCGCATGTCGGCCTCTGCCGATGTGCGCTCCGAGCCGCCCCCCCGGGCGGCTCTTTCATTTCCAGGGCCCTAGATTCAGGGAAGAGGATCACAGCCATGAGCAACGAAACCGGCGGAGACATCAACACGCTGCACTCGGTCGAGGTCTTCGACACGACGTTGCGCGACGGCTTGCAGGTCGAGGGTGTCTCGGCCACCGTCGACGACAAGCTGCGGATCGCTGAGCAGCTCGACTACCTGGGTGTTCACTTCATCGAAGGTGGATGGCCCGGTGCCAATCCCAAAGACATCGAGTTCTTCGCTCGTGCCGCAACCGAGCTGCAGCTAACGACTTCGACGATGGTCGCGTTCGGTTCGACGCGCCGTCCGAAGGGCAAGGTCGACGACGATGCAACACTGCGCAATCTGCTCGACGCCAACACATCAGCAGTGTGCATCGTTGCCAAGAGCTGGGACTATCACGTCCTCAACGCGTTGCAGACAACGCTCGACGAGGGCGAGGCGATGATTGCCGACTCGGTCGAGTTCCTCGCCGGTCACGGCCGGCGGGTGATGGTCGACCTGGAGCACTTCTTCGACGGGTTCAAGCGGAATCCCGAATTCGCCCTGCGAGCCCTCGAGGCAGCTGTGGTGAAAGGTGCCAGCCACGTCGTGTTGTGCGACACCAACGGAGGGTCGCTGCCGCACGAGGTCGAGGCCATCGTCGCCGACGTGCACCGCCATGTCGGCAACGACGTGATCATCGGCATCCATTGCCACGACGACACCGGCTGCGCCGTGGCCAACTCGATGGCCGCCGTGAAGGCCGGCGCCCGTCACGTGCAAGGCACGCTCAACGGCCTCGGCGAGCGGACCGGCAACTGCAACCTCACGACGGTGATCCCCAACCTGCAACTCAAGCTGGGCATGCCGTGCTTGCCGGATGGTCGTATCGAACGTCTGACGGCGGTCAGTCATCACGTCGCCGAGGTGCTCAATCGTCCGTTGAACCCGCAGGCGCCGTACGTCGGGGCGTCTGCCTTCGCCCACAAGGCCGGGCTGCATGTCAGCGCCATCGTTCGTGCCAAGGATGCATACGAGCACGTGGATCCGGAGTTGGTCGGCAACGGCACCCGGTTCATCGTCAGCGAGATGGCCGGCCGAGCAACGATTCAGATGAAGGCCGCCGAGCTCGGCCTGCCGATGGATGGGCCCGCCGTCAACCAGGTCATCGACGATCTGAAGCGGCTGGAGCACGAGGGCTATCACTTCGAGGCGGCCGATGCATCGCTCGAGCTGCTGATGCGCCGGGCCTCGGGATGGCAACAGGAGTTCTTCCGCGTCGAGAGCATGCGCGTCATCACCGACGAGTTGGCCACCGGCGACTTCACAACCGAGGCAACCGTCAAGGTGTGGGTCGGCGACCAGCGCCATGTGCACACATCGGAGGGCAACGGTCCCGTCAACGCCATCGACTCGGCCCTGCGCGCCGCCATCACTGGCGACTACCCACTGCTGAGCAAGGTCCACCTCACCGACTACAAGGTGCGCATCCTCGATGGGGCCACTGCCACGGGCGCTATCACGCGCGTGCTCATCGACGCCACCAACGGTGATCGCACGTGGACCACGATCGGAGTCAGCCCAAACATCATCGAGGCGTCGTGGCGGGCCCTCGAAGAGACCATGGTCTACGGCCTCCTGCACTCCGCCCCGTGAGGGCGTGGTCCGGCGGGGCGCAGGTGTGACAGTGTGGGGATCCGCCAGGTAGAAAGAGTGGTCATGGCAGCGCCGAAGTTCGCCCCCGTCTCATGCGTCGACTACTCGAGGGTCTACGAATCGCCGGACGTCGTCCCAGGTTCGTGGAAGCCGAATCGGCCCGGCGATCTGGTCGGATTCCAGCCGGAGGGAGCCCGCCTCGGGTATCAGGGGCCCGACCAGGGCTTCGCTCTCAAGCTTGCCAACGGCTTCCGCCCTCGCCTGAAACTGCAGCCGGGCGAACACGCCGACGACGCTGTGCAGGGTTGCCTCGGGATCGCCCTGCGGCGGGCATCGATGTTCAGTCGCGCTCCCGTCGTGTACGACCTCACCATCGCGTTCACCATTTGGGGAGTTCTCGACAGCGATCCCCCCGCCGAATTGAAGGTCCTGCGAGCCAGGCTGTTCGAGGGTGTCAGCAACACGTTGCATCACTACGACGAAGCACGGGAGCTGGTCGACATGGTGCCCGAGGCCACGCTACGGATGACGCCTGCACAGGTTGCCGCTGCGTATCCCGAACGCTGGAAGGAGTTGGTGGGTGCATGAGTCAATCGATCAATCTCACCGAAGAGCAGCAGGAGTTCCGCGCGGTCGTTCGCAGATTTGCCGAAGACAAGATCGCGCCGCGCGCTGCTGCCACGGATGAGAAGGCCGAGTTCGACTGGGAGGCCTTCAAGGCCCTCGTCGCCGCCGACCTCACGTCCTTGCATTATCCGGAGGAGTACGGCGGTCAGGGGGCGCCGCTCGTGACGCAAGCGATCGCGACGGAAGAACTGGCGCGCGCCTGTGCGTCGACAAGTCTGATGTTCCTGATCTCCAAGCTCGGCATGTTGCCGGTCATCAACTTCGGCTCCGAGGCGTTGAAGGCGGAGGTGTTGTCGCGCATCTGTGATGGCAGCAGTCAGGCCAGCTACTGCCTCAGTGAGGCTGACGCGGGCAGTGATGTGGCGTCGATGACCACACGCGCCACTCGTGACGGCGACGACTGGGTGATCAACGGCACGAAGTGCTGGATCACCAACGCCGGCATCAGCGATTTCTACACCGTGTTCGCCCGCACCTCCGAGGATCGCCACAAGGGCATCACGTGTTTTCTCACTAAGGTCGACTGGGGTGTGCACGTCGACAAGCTCGAGCACAAGCTCGGTATCAGGGGTTCGCCTACCGGCGTGGTGCGATTCGATGACTGCCGCGTTCCCGATGCTTGGCGGGTAGGCGAGGTCGGCCAAGGCTTCCCGATCGCGATGCATACCCTCGACAGGTCGCGGCCGACGATTGGCGCACAGGCTGTCGGCATCGCCCAGGGCGCTCTCGACTTCTCGATCGGTTACATGAAAGAGCGGCGCACCTTTGGGCGGCCGCTCGCCGACAACCAGGGCTTGCAATGGATGGTTGCCGATTGCGCGATGCGCATCGAGGCCGCGCGAACGATGGTCTACCGCGCCTGTGCCTTGGTCGACGACGGAGACCCCAATCGCCAACTGGGCATCGCCGGCGCGATGGCCAAATGCTTCGCCAGCGACGTGGCCATGCAAGTAACCACAGATTGTGTGCAGTTCCTGGGCGGTTACGGCTACACCACCGACTTCCCGGTGGAACGAATGATGCGCGACGCCAAGATCACCCAGATATACGAAGGCACCAATCAAATCCAGAGAATGGTGATCGCCAAGAAGCTGTTCAGCTAGCCATTTCTATCCATCTGGTGTTGTTGCGTGTTGCCCGGTTCGGGAGTTGTCCCTAGTCCGCCCTCTCGGTCGTGCGCGATATCGGCAGATCTGGCGCTGCTGTGGTCTATCGGAGTGTTTCCGTACACCCCGGGAGCAGTAAACACTCCGATGCGCCGCAAACACTTGGACAACAACGAGTAGCGCCTAATGCCCTTGGGCGCAATGCAACTGCTCGCGCCCGCACATATTCGCGTCGACCGACTGTCGTCAATCGGGTCTCGACGAGCCATCGTCTTACCCGTTTCGACTCAACATCGCTAGTTTCATCCCTAGATCTCTTGGCGACACCTTGGCACCACGGCTCAACACGCGACGGACTGTTGTCGCAGCTCAGCGACACTGCATAACACGGGGCAGCACCAGGCGGATGACCCGTCCAGGCCATCAGATCTACGAACGCACCAATCAGATCGAGAGAATGGTGATCGCCAGGAGGCTGTTCACCTAGCCGTCACAGCGAGCCATCCAACTTTGTCGCACCGCCGACGCTCAACGTGTCGAGAGCGACAAGGTTCGATTGGGTTTCGTCGAAGGGGACGCTCTTTGAGACGGTACGGTTCTGGCGTGAGCGACCTTCCACCGCCACCACCGCCGCCACCGCCGCCACTTGGTCCTCCCCGACCTTCGGGACCTTCAGGACCGATGGCATCGGGGCAGCCGACACCTCCGCCGCCATTGTCCCCGGACGCCACATCGCAGTATCAGAGTTGGCTGCGACAGAAGCGATTTCACGCGCCGTTGTGGATCTGGCTGGTCGGCGTGATCGCCCTCGTCGCCGCCGGCGTCGGAGTCGCTGTGGCGAACAAGGATGACAAGAACGCGGCATCGGGCCCGTCGACGACCGAGGGTGAACTGGGCAACATCACTGCCGAGACGACATCGCCGCAGGCGACTGATGCAAGTGATGCAAGCGAGTCGACCGAGTCGCTTCCGACATCAACCGGTGCCACGCAGTCGACGGACGAAGTGACGACGGTGGAAACCACGCCGGCCAATTCCGGGGAGGTGGCCGGCAGCCCCGCCGGAGCGACGGGGGATCGGGCCGGTCCTGTGCTCGCCGGCGCGATCGCCGACATCGGCGGGGGATGGCGTTTGCAGATCCTGAACGTCAATCCTGACGCCGCCGCGCTGATCGCAGCCGAAAATAGTTTCAACGACCCCCCGCCCACAGGCTCGACCTTCACGATGATCACCCTCGCCCTCGGCTACTTCGGACTGGACGATCCGAAGTCGTCGTTCGAGACCACGATCTCTGCCGTCGGTTCTGCAAACGTCGAGCTCCGAGCGGAATGCGGAGTCATTCCACAGGGGTTGGACATCTTCGGCGAGATCTTCACCGGAGGCGTCGTGACGGGCAACGTCTGCTTCGTCA
>JANMMQ010000574.1:0-2166 GCA_031373465.1 Ilumatobacteraceae bacterium
GCTGAGGGACGGACTGCTAACCCCGTCGATCGCTCATCCAGTCGAGCCCCACGGTTCCCGGACCCCATTCCCGAAACAGCCGCGCTGCCATTGGTAGGGCGGTAGCGTGTGCGCACTTGTCCTGGTCGCAGCAACGTGACCCGACACGGCGACGTGGCCGAGTGGTTCAGGCAAGGGCCTGCAAAGCCCTGTACATGGGTTCGATTCCCATCGTCGCCTCTCAACCTCTGACGTGGTATATCGAGCTTCCTGACTCACCACTTCTCCAAGGCGCAGGTGGCCGCAGGTGTGTCATGCCGATTCCACGACCTGCGGCACACTAGTGTGGCACTTGCCATTGCGGCCGGCGCTCATCCGAAGGCGATCCAGTCAAGAATGGGTCACTCGTCGATCAGCGTGACGTTGGATCGCTATGGGTACCTGTTCCCGGAACTCGATGAGGCGATCGCCGAAGCCTTCGGTCGCTCGCTTCACGAAGCGACGGAGCGCCGATCGAGGGTTGTGTTGAGGGGCGACTTCGGCGCCGTTGACTCACCGAACCCGATCGTCAGCAAGGTGCCGAGGTCGTCGGTCGGCACACCTTCACGTTGTTCATGACAGATCGCCGTCGGCGTGCCGGCGGAGCCGCTCATCGAAGGTGGCCACCGCTGTGCCGCGGGTGGAGGCACTGGCGAGGACGCAGCAGTCGGGCATCTTGCAGCCGGTCTTGACGCGTAGTTTGGCGAGAATCAACGGATCGATCGGTGTGTGGTCGATCTCGACACCGATGGCCATCAGGTCGGCCCACACCGCGTCTGCGACATCGTTGCGTACGGCAGCGACGAGCACTTCGGCCGCTGTGATCGGGTGCACGAGCAACGGCAGCGATGCATCTTCAAGGATCTCCACGGCGGCTGAGTGGTGAGCGTCGTTCGGGTCGAGATAGGCGATCAGCACGCTGGCGTCGACGACGATCATTCGGGCCAGTCCTCACGGAGGTCGTCGAGTTGGCCCGCTGGGTACAGACCTGGGAAGCGTCCGGCGCGGTCGCGCACGGTGTCGCGATGTCGGCCTTGCTGCTCGGCGATCGTTTCGGCACCAAGTTGAACGAGATGACGCAGGACGTCAGCGCGAGACTCTCCCGGGTACAGCGCAGCGGCGGCGTCGATGGCATGGGCGAGCTCGTCGGTTTCGGTGAGCAGATGGCGAGGACGAACGGTCGGCATCGCCCAAGTGTATCACCGACTCCAACGGTGCAACACCAGGTTTGTTGATGCCGTACGTCTGATGTCGTGACGTAGCGTTTCGTAGGTGACATACGTCCCGGATCACTATCCGGACTCTCCAATGCTCGGGTCATCGACCCGATGCAAAATCGTGGGTGGAGTGGCCGTGGTGAGCTCGAATCAGCTGGAACGTCGTCGCGAGGACACGTACGCCAGCCGTTGGTGCAGATGTGCAGAAGAGAATGAGGTAGTAAACGCACGTGCGCGGAATGATCTTGGTGGAGCGGGTGAGCACGACGTGGTGAGAGGGCTGGGGTGGTGTGGTGCTGACATGCGATCGCTGCTAACAGCTAACCAGCACTCGGATCGCAGCTATGCGCTACCGGGAGGTGAGAATCCTCGCCACATCCGTGGGCCGCAAGGGCGATCGCGCGCACTAGCTGCGAATCGGTGCGAGTGCCTCGTTGTAGGGTGACCGTATGGACCGGAGGCTTGTGGCAGCTGCCACCGGGGTCGCCATGGTGCTGCTGGTGTTGGCAGCGTCGTCGGGTCCGGTTCGGCTCTGGATCACACCACCAGGGGACGTCGGTCCGTCGTCGATCGGTACGACCGGCCCACTTGATACGGTCGCACCGCGGGACTCTGTGCCGCCTGATCGCATTGTCCCGCACCATTGGGGCGATACGTTCGTTCAGCTCCTTGGTGTACTGCTGATCGTCCTCGCTGTGACGATTGCGGCGTGGCTTGTGAGGGCGGGCATGTGGCCGAGGCCCGGGCGGCGCGGTGTGCGTGAGCGATCGCTCCGGCAGGTCACGGCTCTACCGGAGGTGGCTGAGTACGAGCTGGCGGTCGACGTTGAAGCTGCTCGCGTCGCACTGGCTGGGGGTAGCCCGCGCAACGCGATCGTCGCCTGTTGGATGCAGCTCGAACGCGATGCCGCCGCAGCGGGGCTGCCGCGTGA
>JANMMQ010000578.1:0-3018 GCA_031373465.1 Ilumatobacteraceae bacterium
CGGCTCACCGTTCGCCTTCGATCTCGACAACGGCCGTCGATACGCAACGATCCAGGACTTCCAGAACTTCGTCAAGCTGACGTACCAGTCGTTGTATCTGCACCACAGCGGCGGCACGGTCTGCGAGCCGGTCGATGTGCCGGTCAGCAAGCGCCATCTCGACATGGTCTTCACCCATCTGCGGTACAGCGACAAGCCGTTCATGGGCTCCGTTACTGCGGCCAGCCGCGCCCAGGATTCGGTCGACATGGCCAGGATCGGCTTCGGCGGCGACCTTCAGGACCGCACCGTGCTGACCAGCCTGATCAACGCTTCGTCACCACTGGTGTGGGACGGCACGATGCTCGGCTCGGCCGAGATCTACGCCCGCAACAACCAGGCCTGCATCATCACACCGTTCATCCTCGCGGGTGCCATGGCGCCGACAACCTCGGCCGGAGTAGCCGCCCAGACGTTGGCCGAGTCCCTCGCCGGCATGACCTTCACCCAGTTGATCCGACCGGGGGCACCGGTGATCTTCGGTTCGTTCGCGTCGTCGATGTCGATGCAGACCGGTGCACCCACGTTCGGCACACCCGAGCCCGCCATCGTCCTGTACACGATCGCCGCCCTAGCGCGCAGGCTTGGTGTGCCGTTCCGCTCCGGCGGATCGCTGACAGCTTCAAAGATTCCCGACGCCCAGGCGGCGTACGAGAGTGCGGCGACGCTGCTGCCGACCGTGCTGGCCGGAACCAACTTCGTCCTGCACGCCGCCGGCTGGCAAGAGGGCGGACTGTCGATCGGCTACGAGAAGTTCATCATGGACGAGGACCAATGCGGGATGATGGCCACGTTCGTCAAGGGCCTCGACCTGTCGGAGAACGGTCAGGCCATCGATGCGATTCGCGACAACGGGCCCGGCCAGCACTTCCTCGGCACGGCGCACACGTTCGCAAACTTCGAGACGGCGTTCTACCGCAGCAACGTCGCCGACAACTCCAGCTTCGAGCAGTGGACCGAAGATGGTGCGACTGACGCACCTACTCGCGCCAACGCCGTGTGGAAGAAGCGTCTCGCCGAGTACGAGATGCCGGCGATGGACGATGCCATCGCCGAGGAATTGACCGAGTTCGTTGATCGTCGCAAACAGGAGTTGCCAGATGAGTTCGCCTGACGCCCGCCACCGCCTTATCGCGAATGCTCGCTACGAGGTCGTGCCGCTGAAGTCACTTCACAACCAGATCCCGCACCTGCCGGCAGGTTGCTCGGTATCGGTCACGTGCTCGCCGACCAAGGGCATCGAGCCGACGCTCGAGCTCAGCGCCGAGCTCAACGGCGCCGGCCATCATGCGGTTCCGCACATCGCCGCGCGTCTCGTCGAAGGACGCGAGCACGTGGAGAAGATTGCGGCGCGTCTCAACGAGCACGGGCTGACCGAGATATTCGTCGTGGGTGGCGATCCCGATCCGGTCGGCCCGTACAGCGATGGCCTTTCGTTGATGCGTGATCTTCTACCACTGTGTCAGACCGTTCGCACGGTCGGCGTTCCCGCGTACCCGGATCACCACACGGTGATCCGTGACGCTGCTCTCGACCAAGCCCTCCTTGCGAAGCAGTCGATGATCGCAGATATGGGGCTCGAGGGGTTCGCCAGCACGCAGATGTGCTTCAACGCCAAGACGATCGATCATTGGTTGAGGCGTCAGCGCGATCGGGGCATGGACCTGCCCATCCACCTCGGTGTCCCGGGCGCCGTCGAGCGAACGAGGTTGCTCAGCCTCGGCACGCGCCTCGGAATCGGGTCGTCGCTTCGGTATCTGCGCAAGAACTCAGGAGCGATCCTGCGAATGTTCGCCCCGGCCAGCTACGACCCCGACAAGCTGATCACTCCGCTGTCGCGGCATGCCGACGAGCTCGGGCTCACCGCCCTGCACCTGTTCACCTTCAACTCGATCGAGTCGACCGTCGCTTGGCAACGCAAGTCAATGGCCTAGAGGCGGCCGCCATCCACGAGGAAGTGCTGGGCGGTGCACGCCGCGCCGTCGTCGGCGGCGAGGAAGAGCACCATCTGGGCGAACTCGTCAGGTGTGATGCGGCGCTTGAGCTCCTGGGAATCCATCGTCTTCTGCTCACCTTCGGGTGTCCACCACTTGGCGAGCTGTCGTTCCGTGGGCACCCAACCGGGTAGCACCGTGTTGACACGGATGCCGTGGCGACCGAACGTGCGCGCCATCGTGCGGGTGATTCCCTCCACCGCTGACTTGGCGATCGCGTAGCCGGGGAAGAAGTCCTCCTTCCGGAGGTAGCTGCTCGACCCGATGTTGATGATCGATCCGGCACCGGCCTCGATCATCTGCGGTGCCAGAGCTTGTATCGCGAAGAAGTAGTGCCGCAGGTTGGTGTTGATGCGGTTGTCGAAGTACTCCGGTGTTACGTCCCGCCAATCATGCCGATCGTCGTTGGCTGCGTTGTTGACGAGCACGGCAACACCACCGAATTCTTCGACCGCGGATGCGCAGGCCTCCTGCAGCGCGGCGATGTCGAGCAGGTCGACCTCGTGGAACGTCGGTGCATGGGCGGTACCCGCGTTGACACAACGTTGGACAGTTGCCTCGGCGTAGGCGACGTTCTTGTCGACAAACGCGACCCTGCTTCCTTGCCTGGCGAACTGCTCCACCATCGCGCTGCCGATGCCGTCGGCACCGCCGGTGATGAAGACGGTCCTGTCGATCAGCGATGGATACGAGGCGTAGTTGTAGTTGTCGTTCACGAGGTCTCCTTGAATCTCTACCTGGGGTCGAACCGGTAGAGCGACGCAGGGTTGTCGACGAGTATTCCCTGTCGAGATTTCTCGTCCGGCATCCATTCGAACGCCAAGCGGCTGAGGTCGGCCAGCGACGGAGGATCGGCCTGCCCGGGATGCGGCCAGTTCGTCGCCCACAACATGCGTTCAGGCGCATGCTCGACGAGCGCGGTGACCAGTCGTGAAACTGCGGAGTACTCGTGCGTGGTGTCGATCGCCGATTCGTATGGCGCCGA
>JANMMQ010000579.1:0-8925 GCA_031373465.1 Ilumatobacteraceae bacterium
CTCGGCTTCAAGGACACCACGACAGGCGACACGCTCTGCGATCGCAGCAGCGCGATCATCCTCGAGCGGATGATCTTCCCCGAGCCCGTCATCCACGTCGCCATCGAGCCGAAGACGAAGGACGATCAGGACAAGCTGGGCAAAGCCCTCAAGTCGCTCAGCGACGAGGACCCCACCTTCCGCGTCCGCACCGACGAAGAGACCGGCCAAACCGTGATCTCGGGCATGGGCGAGCTGCACCTCGAGATCCTTGTGGATCGCATGCAGCGCGAGTTCGGCGTGGTCGCGACCGTCGGCAAGCCGCAGGTCGCATACCGCGAGACCATCACCAAGATCGTCGAGTCGGTCGAGTACCGCCACATCAAGCAGTCGGGTGGGTCGGGCCAGTTCGCCGTCGTCAAGATCACGCTCGAGCCCAACCCGGGCAAGGGATACGAGTTCGTCGACAAGATCAGTGGTGGCAAGATCCCGCGGGAGTACATCAACCCGACGAACCAGGGCATGCAGCAGGCACTCGACTCGGGTGTCCTCGCCGGCTACCCGACCGTCGATGTCAAGGCCACGCTGGTCGACGGCCAGTATCACGACGTCGACTCCTCGGAGATGGCTTTCAAGATCGCCGGTCAGATGGCCTTCAAGAAGGCTGCCGAGATGGCCAGGCCGGTGCTGCTCGAGCCGATCATGGGGATCGAAGTCGTCACTCCCGAGGACTACATGGGCGACGTGATGGGCGACCTCTCCAGCCGCAGGGGCCGGATCGAGGGCATGGAAGCCCGCGGCAACACCCAGGTCATTAAGGCTCAGGTTCCGCTGTCGGAGATGTTCGGGTACTCGACCGATCTCCGGTCGCGCACGCAGGGCCGAGCGACCTACACGATGCAGTTCGCCCAGTACATGGAAGTTCCGCCCAACATCGCCAGCGACATCGTCAAGCGTGTACGAGGCGAATAGAAAGGTCTTGCAGATGAAGCGCTTCGCACTTGTTTCTGTCGCAGCTATCTCGATCGCCGCCTGTGGCAGCAATGGCAGCCAGGCCGCGACAGCGACGAACGGTGATGCGTTCTGCAAGCTCGCTCAGATTGCCAAGGACGACAACGACGCCTTCTCCAACGTCGATCCGACCGACGCGGCCAAGGCCAAGCTCGAGCTCAGCGGGGCGATCGATTCGTTGAGCGCCGTTGCCGAGAAGGCACCGAAGGACATCGCCGACGCGGTCGACAAGTTGTTGGCCGGCGAGGTGAAGCTGGAAAGCCTTCTGAAGGCTAACGATTTCGACTTCACCAAGGTCTCCGAGTCCGCGGAGGGCAAGACGCTGATCGCCGACGAATCGATCAAGCAGGCGGGTGACGACTTCAAGCAGTACTTGAGCGACAAGTGTGGCATTGCCACCGACGACACGACGCCTTCTGACTCGACTGTTGCGTCAGACACCACGGCGGCCTCGGGCGGCGGCTCGGTCGACACAATCGTCGATCTCGGCGAGGGTGAAGCGGCGATCAACAAGTTCCTCGACTTCTTCGAGCTCGGGACCACGACGACGCTGAGCCAAGCCGACCGTGATTGCATCGTTGGCAATCTCGTCGACAAGGTCAGTGGCGCCGAACTGAACCAGGCGATCTCCGGCAATCCCAGCGACGAGGTGCAACTAGCCCTCGGCCAAGCGTTCATCGACTGCAACGTCGACTTTCAATCCTGAGCTACTGCGCGGCGCGGCGTATTCACCCGCCGTGCCGGTGACTCCTCGTATGAGTGCGGCAAGACGCCGCGTTTCAGTGACAAGCTGAAGCTCTTCGAGAGGAGGCGGTCGTGCCGTCAAAGCTACCGATGGGTGATGTGGTCGTTCTGCTGCCCGGCATCCTCGGCAGCGTGCTCGCGAGAGACGGCCACGACGTCTGGGCGGTGTCGCCTGGCGCGGCGTGGCGAGCGATCGCCTCATTGGGGCACAGCGTGCAGGACCTCGAGTTGCACGGAGACGATCCGGCCGTCGACGATCTCGGCGACGGTGTCACGGCGCCGCGCTTGCAGCCGGACCTGCATCTCATTCCGGGTCTGTGGAGCATCGACGGCTACTCGCACATCCGCTCTTCGATCTTCGCCACGTTCGACGTCGTCGACGGCCAGAACTGGTTCGATTTTCCGTATGACTGGCGACGCGACAACCGGGTTGCAGCCCGCCACTTGGCCGAACGTGCGCCCGGTTGGTTGCGGGCATGGCGGCAGCGGTCGGGCAACAACGACGCCAAGCTGATACTGGTCGGCCATTCGATGGGCGGACTGGTCGCCAGGCACTACCTGGAGATGCTCGAAGGTTGGCGCGACACGCGGATGCTCGTCACCTTCGGCACGCCCTACCGTGGCTCGCTGAACGCCCTCGACTTCTTGTGCAACGGGTTCAAGAAGGGGATCGGGCCGTTCGGTCTCGATCTGACCCGATTCCTGCGCTCCCTCACCTCGGTCTACCAGTTGCTGCCGCGCTACCCCGTTGTCGACAGCGGATCCGCTCAGATGACCCGCGTGGCAGAAACCTCCGGCCTGCCCGGTGTCGATGCTGCGCGCGCCGCCGCAGCGCTGCAGTTCCATCTCGACATCGACGCGGCGATCGAACACCGACCGGCGAACGCCTACGCGATCCATCCGATCGTCGGGATCCTTCAACCTACGAACCAGTCGGCAAGGTTCGACCGAGGCGCAGTCCGAATGGTCGCGTCGTATGGGGGAGAAGACCACGGAGGGGATGGGACGGTGCCGCGGGTCTCGGCCACGCCCCTCGAGCTCGCGGATCAGGACAGAGAAACCTACGCGCCCGATCAACACGGATCGCTGCAGAACGCGACGGGTCCGTTGACACAACTGATCGGTGTGCTCTCGGCCAAGCCGACATCCACGTTCCGCGCCGGACAGTCCGGATTCGGCCTGCAGATCGATGACGTGTTTGCCGTCGATGAGCCGATCTCCGCGACGGTCACCAGCACGGACGATCCGACCCGAACGATCAATGCCGAGGTCGTGGACGCGGCCACGGGACACACGGTGATCGAGTCGCAACTCGAGGCCGACGGAGACGGCGCATACCGGTCCGAATGGCCGCCGCTACCGCCTGGTGACTATCGCATCGCTGTTTCCGCGATCGACCCCGATAGCGATAGCGCGCCCGTGCACTCGGTGTTCATGGTTCCTGCCCCCGACGACCAGTGGGGCCCACCGTGATCGTCCTTGCACTGATGGCGGCATGGTCCAGCCTGTTGACCCCGTTGCCCTCGAGTCAACCGCCGACGCCGTACCATCGAGCCGGCGAATGTGTGCTGGCCATCAACGGCCACGATGTTGCCGAGTTCGCAAACGCAGACGACGCTCTTCGGCTCAATGCCGACGACGTCGTCCAGATCGACGCCTTGTCGGCCGAACCGACTGCCGTCACTCACATCGCAGTCGACATGCCCATCGGGCCATCGATCTCCGTGAAGTCACTTCGTCACCAACTCGGTCAACGATTCACCGAGCAGTTGCGGATCGCAGACATCAGCGATGTCGGCGTCGGCTGGTATCACATCGAGGTTCGAAGCGGCTCGTGCCGGGCGTCGTTCTGGGTCCGTGTCTATGGCCGATCACCGCTGACGACAGCAATCGGCATTGGCGCCGCGCTGACTCTTCTCGTTGGCCTCGCTCTGCTCGTAGCGACGGTCTTGCGAGCCGGCCGCGGGCGGTCGTCGTGGTGGTGGGGAATCGCAGCCGGGCTGATCGTCGGCGTGTCGATGTGCGTCCTTGCTCAACAGTTCAGCGTCGTCGCGTTCACCCCGGTCGCGCTCGCTGCTTTCCTCGGCGGAGGCGCAGCTGCAGGCGCCGGCACGACGGCGGCGGCGAGCGCAGCAGGCACTGGTGGAACCGCTGCGACGTCGGCGCCCGGAGCGGGCGCGACCGCCGCCGCGCCGCCGCCTCCGACATCAGCGGCTCCGCCGCCGTCCGCAGCACCGACGTCAGCCGCGTCGCCGCCGCCGTCCGCGCCGACGATCTCGCCGAGCGCGACTCCATCGGCCGGCGTGTCACCGTCGCACGCCCTACCACCGCCGCAACCGGGTACGGATAGTCCGCCAAATGATCCGCCGAGGCGTGCGTATGCGCGGATCGAATGTGACGATGCCGTGCTGGCGGACGCAGCCTTTGACCTCACCGTCGGGCTCTCGCCGACACCGGTCAGCGGTGTGGTCGGCCCCGCACTGATTCGGCCGCCGTCGAGCGTCGGCGACTACGAGTTGACAGCGCATGTCGTCGCGGACGGCTTCGAGCTCGCGCCGGGTGAGACGTGGCGAAAGACGATGCTCGTCACCTCCGGTGAGCCCTACCCGTTTGTCGTCTTCCATCTTGTGGCGCCCGCCGTCCCGAACCCCGACCAGCCGCAAGCGATCAACGTTCTGTACTCCGTCGAGAACCAGACAATGGGTCTCGGCGTTCGTTGCGTGCGAGTCGTGGGGATCTTGGCCGAGCTCGAGGCCGTTCACGCTGCGCCCTTGCCGGCCACCGTGGGCTCACTGGCGGTGCCTACGGCTGAAGAAGCGCCCGACCTGACGATTCGCATCTTGCGCGGTTCCGAGCCCGGCCGACTGCTGTGGTCATTCGAGTCCCCGCACGCAACGTTCGATGAACAGGCCAACAGCTCGATCGGCGACGACCCTGACGCCTTCGCCCGTACGGTCATCTCGACGATCGCAGCTCACGAGGGCAAGCCGACACTGGCGCTCGGCCTGCACGGGATCGGACTGACGATCGGCGGAAAGGTGCCGGCCGAGATGTGGCACGCATTGGCCACCGTGAGCGAGGCTGTGGGCCCGCAGCTGCCCACAGTTCTGCTGCTCTCCGCGGAGGCCTATGTGCCATGGGAGCTGGCCACCATGCCCGTGCCAATCGATCCTTCGGCTCCTGCCATGCTGGGCGCGCAGGTGACGATCGGTCGTTGGGTGCTGGCCGCGGATCGCCCGCCGCTTCCACCTCCGCGGCTCGTCCACGTCGATGGCATGGTCGTGATCAGTGGCAAGTACGAGCAGCCCGGCTGGAGCAGGCTCGAATCGGCCGAAGCCGAGGCGGCAGCGCTCATCGCCCAATATCACGCCGTCGGAGTCGATGCCGTCACCGACAAGGTCGTCGGGTGCCTCCTCGGAAACCCGGCCGGCGAGGTGCTGCACTTCTCGTTGCACGGCAAGTACGACCCCGGTAGCGCGAAGCAGGGTCTCGTGCTGGTCGATGGCGAGGTGATCGACCCCCTTGTCGTGAAAGGTGGTTCGCTGACCCACGCCCCGCTCGTGTTCCTCAACGCGTGTCAGGTCGGCACCGGACAGGAGACTCTCGGCGATTACGCGGGACTGGCTGAATCGTTCCTCTTCGCCGGAGCATCCTCGGTGGTCGCGCCGCTGTGGTCGATCGACGATGCGGCCGCGAGCGCGCTGGCCGAGCGCTTCTACACGCGTGCGTTCGGCGGCGAAGCACTGGCAGAGATCGTTCGCGCCGAGCGCGCCGCCTTCGGCACCGGCGCCAATGTGAACTCCTCCACGCTTGTCGCATTTCAGTTCTTCGGTCACCCGGCGATGCGCCTGGAACGATCCTGACTGGCGTGAACCACTTCGATGTCGTCATCGTCGGCGCCGGATCGGCCGGATGTGCACTGGCAGCGCGACTCACCGAAGACTCCAGTCGGACGGTGCTTCTGTTGGAAGCGGGTGGAGACCTCAGCGGGTCGGCCGACCGGTTGCTCGATGCCTCGGCCATGGTCGGCGCGGCCGCGGGGCACGAAGCCAACTGGTCGCTGATGGGGACGCTGACAGGTTCAAGAATGGTCTCGGTGCCTCGCGGCAAGGTCATGGGCGGATCCAGCACCGTGAATGGCGGGGTGTTCGTGCGTGCCACGGTTGATGACTTCGACACATGGGCCTCGTTGGGTAACGACCAATGGTCGTTCACGTCGGTCCTGCCGTTTCTCAAGCGACTCGAAGACGATCGCGACTTCCCCGACGATGAACTTCACGGCAGGGATGGACCGATTCCGGTGACGCGGGTGCGGCCGAATGCTCTGCATCCCCTCAGCGATGCTTTCGAGACTGCGTGTTGCGACCTTCGCTTTCCCGTCGAGACCGACAAGAACGGGCACGGCGCACCCGGGTATGGCTCGTTGCCCCGCAACATCGTCGACAGCGTGCGGGTCAACACTGCGCATGCCTACATCGATCCCAATCGTCATCGGTTCAACTTGACGATCGAGAGCCGGGTCACCGCGCGCCGTGTGGCATTTCGCGGCGCGCGGGCCATCGGTGTCGAGATCGAGCGCGGCGGCGTCGTCGAGACCGTGCACGGCGAGGAGATCGTGTTGTGCGCAGGCGCGGTGATGTCGGCGCACCTGCTGTTGGTCTCAGGTATCGGACCTGCCGACCAACTGCGCCGGCACGGAATCGACATCGTTGCCGACCTGCCGGGCGTCGGTTCGCGGTGCAGAGACCATCCGCAGGTCTTCCTGGGTTTCACCCCGTCGAAGCCGTTGACGCGTACGAGCGCAGGGATCGTCGAAGTAGCCCTCGACGCCGAGATCGATGGCACTCCCGTGTCGCTGATGCCCTATCTCTCGCCGATGGCCGAACTGGTGCCGGGCTCGGAAGCATCGGCAACCGAGCTCGTGCTGGGCGTGCTGTTGGAGCGGGCAACCAGCGCCGTCGAGATCTCGCTGGCGTCTGCCGATCCCGGTGATCCCCCGGCGATCAACTATCACTCACTCGAATCGACGATCGATCGGCAACGCATGACCGCAGCGGTCGAGCTCGGGCTGTCGATCATCGATTCGAGGGCGATGCGCGACCTCGGCCTCGAAAGGACGTCGCTGCCTTCCGCCGAAGCGCTCGATGCATGGATCATGGACAACGTCACCACCGCCGTGCACATGTGCGCCAGCGCACCGATGGGTCACGATGCGGACCCCATGGCAGTTGTCGATCAATACTGTCGAGTGCGCGGCGTCGAGGGTTTGCGAGTAGTCGATACATCGATCCTGCCGACCGCTCCGTCGCGCGGTCCAGCGGCCACGGCTGTGCTGATCGGCGAACGTGCATCTGCATTCTTCGAGGGCGACACGACGTGAGTGCCTTCTCACTCGCAGATCATCTGATCGCGGCTGTGGCTGGGGCCGGGGCCGGCGCGATCAATGCGATCGCGGGAGGGGGCACGCTGATCTCGTTCCCCACGCTGGTCGCTCTCGGCGCCGGTCGCGTCAGCGCGAACGTGACCAACACCGTTGCCCTGTGCCCTGGCTACTTCGGTGGCGCGGTGGCTCAACGGTCGCAGCTCCCGGGGCAACGCACGCGCCTCATCCGTCTGTCGATCGCCGCCGGGTTGGGCGGGCTCACCGGTTCGGTGCTCCTGCTGGCAACCGGGGAGGCGGCGTTCACCACCTTGGTGCCCTGGCTGATCCTTCTCGCCTGCGCGTTGCTCGGCGGGCAGAACTACATCCGCAAGTGGCTCGGCATCGGAGCCAGACCACACGGTGCGCCCAGTGCGATCGCGGTCACATCGACGTTCGTCGTGTCGATCTACGGCGGCTACTTCGGAGCTGGCCTCGGCATTGCGCTATTGGCGGTGCTCGGTCTCGTCATCGACGAATCGATGCCGCGACTCAATGCGCTCAAGCAGGTTCTGGCGCTGGTCATCAACGTTGTCGCGGCGTGCTTCTTCGCCGGGTCGGGTCACGTGATCTGGAGCCTGGCGGCAGTGATGGCTCCGGCCAGCCTGCTGGGTGGCGTGGCCGGAGGCAAGCTTGCATCGACGATCAAGCCGGGGTTTCTGCGCGGCGCAGTGGTCACGTACGGCACCGTGTTGGCGGTGTACTACATCGTGCGATAGGCGGCGCTACGGCAGCAGCAGTTTGACCGCACCGGCTGCTGAGAGCACGAGCACGCCGATCACGAAGACTTTCTCCGGCAGTTTGTGCAGCACGTTGCGGCCGCCAAACACGCCAACGAGCACTACCGGCAACAGGACGGCGTCGAAGGTCAGGCTGGTGCCGGTGAAGAATGGACCACCGCTCGACCATGCGCCGAGTGCCACGTACACAGGCACCTTGGCGAGGTTGACCGTGAAGTAGAACCAGGCCGACGTTCCGACCAACTCGTCCTTGCCCAGACCTAACCGCACGAGGTAGGTGTTCAACACGGGCCCCGCTGCGTTCGCGACGAACGTCGTGAACCCGCCTGCGCTGCCGTAGACCGCGGCGTCGAGCGGTGTCGGACGCACCGGTTCGTAACGGCGGTACATCCTCCACGTCTGGATCACCGCCATCAGCAGGATGCTGAGGCCGATGACGATCTCGATCGGCCGCGTCGAGGACCCGACGATGGCAAAGAACGTCGCGCCCGCAGCAAACCCGACAGCGACGGAGATGATCATCGGGCGCAGCAGATCCCAGCGGGCGTGACGGCTGTACCACGACACTGCGAACACGTCGGCAGCCAGCAGCAGTGGCAGGGTTGTTCCGGGAATTGCCCGACCGGTGACGATGGTCGCGACGATCGGGGTGGCAACCAACCCCGCGCCGGGAAATGCCGTCTTCGACATGCCGACGACCAGGGCAGCGATTGACCCGAGGATCAGGTTGCCCAGGGTGAACACCGGGGCAGCCTACGTGAGCCGCGTTGTGGCGATGCATGTCGGCGCGGCGCCAGATTGTGGGGCGCACAGGTGCGCGCCACGGGCCTACGCCGCTACACTCCCTGCGTTCTTTGACAACCCACGGATCCCCGAAAGACGGAGATAGCAATGAGCAAGGCGAAGTTTGAGCGGACCAAGCCGCACGTCAATATTGGCACGATGGGTCATATCGATCATGGTAAGACGACGTTGACTGCTGCGATTTCGAAGACGTTGGCGGGGAAGGGGTTGGCGCAGTACACGCCGTTC
>JANMMQ010000002.1:0-17683 GCA_031373465.1 Ilumatobacteraceae bacterium
ACGATCGAAGATGTTGTCGCCCGCACCACTGTCGATCGGCGGTACGCGGAGACGACCGTTCTTCCGGTCGCCATCCAAGAGATCGAGGCTCCGTCGATCGTCGCCGCGCAACCGGTCGCAACCGCGCTACCGGCGTGTCGCGGCGATCTCGTCACCGTAGACGGTCAGCCGTTGCCCGTGTCGGTCGATGAGGCTGCCATCGCCAGGCTGCTCCCCGGGGAGGCCGTCGACGTGCAGCCGTGCGGAGCGGCAACGGTGCACCTGACTGCGGGCGCTCACCGAGTCACCACCACGGCGGGCACGGCTACCGGGATCGATGTCGACCGCATAGTTCTCACCGATGCACCGTCCGCCGATGCAGCGGCGCCTACCCCCACCGTTGATGTTCGGCGCAGTCGCACGACGCGCACCGCGACAGTGACCAACTGTCCCACCGGATGCTGGCTGATCCTCGGTGAGGGATTCAACGACGGTTGGCGGGCTACCGCCGGCTCCACGGCACTCGGCGCGCCCCGCCAGATCTCCGGTGGGTTCAACGGGTGGCTGCTACCGGGTTCGGATTCCCCCGTGGTCGTGACGATGACATGGTCGCCGCAGCGAACGATGTGGATCGGGATGGCCCTCGCAGCCCTCGCCGTGCTCGCGTGTGCGGCGCTGATATGGGCCGACAAGGATCGCGCCGAAGTGCCGGTCCCGGCGGCACTCGTGCTGGACTGGCCGCCGCGGCCCGTTGGTCGGCGATGTGCCCTCATTGCCGCCGCAGCCCTCGTCGTGCTGGCCTGCCTGACCATCTCGCCCAAGTACGGCCTGCTCGCAGCGCTCATCGGCATCGCGGTCGTCGTGCTCAGGAGGCCGGCGGTCGCCGGTGCCGCCGCGTTGGCGCTGACGCTCGCGCTCGAAGCGCTGATCGTCCGGCGACAGCTGCGCTACCGCTTGGTGGCCAATCCCTCATGGCCTGCAGCATTCGATGATCTGCACCGCGCCGGGCTTCTCGTTGTGGTGCTCTTGCTCGCTGCGACGATCTCCGATGATTGCCCGGACCAGCAGGAAGAACAACTATCGTGAGGCCTCGTGACACACGATCCGCGACCGTGCCTGTCGGTGGTCGTGCCCTGCTACAACGAACAGGGCACCATCCTGACCCTGTTGAAGCACGTCGCCGACTCACCCTGGGTGCGGGAGATCATCGTGGTCGACGACGGTTCGACCGACGAGACGCGAACGATCCTGGCCGACATCGACAATCCGATGGTTCGCGTCGTTGTTCACGAACGGAACCAGGGCAAGGGCGCCGCGCTGCGAACCGGCTTCGCCCACTCGACGTCGGAGTTCATCATCGTCCAGGACGCAGATCTCGAGTACGACCCCAACGAGTTCGGGGATCTGTTGCCGCCGATCCTCGACGACAAGGCGGATGTGGTCTTCGGATCGCGGTTCCTGTCGGGCCGCCCGCACCGCGTGCTGTACTTCTGGCACTCGATGGGCAACCGACTGCTGACGCTTGCCTCCAACATGTTCACCGGTCTCAACCTGTCCGACATGGAGACCTGTTACAAGCTGTTCCGTCGCGAGGTCATCCAGTCGATAACGATCGAGGAGGACCGCTTCGGGTTCGAACCGGAGATCACGGCGAAGGTCGCCAAGGGCGGCTGGCGGATCTACGAGGTCGGCATCTCGTATTCGGGGCGGACCTACGCCGACGGCAAGAAGATCGGCCGGCGCGATGCTGTCCGAGCCCTCTACTGCATCCTGCGTTACTCGAAGGTCGGCGACCGTTTTCGCCGGCGCAGTTGATTCGGTCACCGCGTTGAGAAATCCGTTCCGACGACGACATCTTCAGCGAACGCCGGCGGCGTTTGAAGCGGCCGACAAGAACCTCGCCGCTGTTCTCGAGGAGCTCGACGGCGCCAAGAACTACTCGTCGTGGATCATCGAGACGATCGCGCCGCACATCACCGGTCGCATCCTCGAGGTGGGTGCGGGGCGCGGCACGTACTCGACCTTCTTCGCCGACCGGGGTCATCTCACCGCACTGGAACCATCGGAGTCGAACAGCGCTGTGCTGCGCGACCGGCTGAAGGATCATCCCAACGTCGTCGTGGTCACTGCGCAGCTCGACGGAGCCGCCGCTCCTGGCTCGTACGACACCGCAGTCCTGCTCAACGTCCTCGAACACATCCCCGACGACCGCCGCGCACTCGGCGATCTCTACGAGGCGCTGGCTCCCGGCGGAAAGCTGGTGCTGTGGGTGCCAGCGTTCGAGAGCTTGTACGGGAAGTTCGATCAACGCATTGGCCACTACCGCCGCTATCGCCGCAACCAACTGCTGGCGCTGGTGCACAACGTCGGCTTCCAACAGGTCACGGCGAAGTACGCCAACATGCCCGGCTTCTTCGCATGGTGGCTGATCGTGCGGGTGCTGGGCCGGGCTCCCACCACTGGCCGCCTGGCATCGACGTACGACCGCTTCTTCATCCCGGTCATCAGCCGGGTCGAGCGATTCGTGAGACCACCGGTCGGTCAATCGCTGCTGGTCGTCGCCCAGCGGTCGTAGATGGCGCTTTCGACCGCGGCACCGCCGCAGCGGACCCCGGGCAGCCACCAACCACGGCCGCACATCGCCGCACTCGACGGGCTTCGCGGTCTCGCGGTCATCGCGGTGCTCTTCTTTCACGCCGGCAAGTTGCAAGGTGGGTTCCTCGGAGTCGACCTGTTCTTCGCGCTGTCGGGCTTCCTGATCACCTCGCTGTTGCTGGAGGAGGTGGACGCAACCGGACGGGTAGGACTCGTTGCCTTCTGGGGTCGCAGGTTCAGGCGACTGCTTCCAGCGGTGCTTCTCCTGCTCGTCGTCGTAACGGTGATCACGACCATCGTGGCCAGCGTGCCGGAGCGGGCCGCCACGCTCAACGACGGGCCATGGGCTCAGGCGTATGTCGCCAACTGGCACGCCATCGCCGACCACCGCGACTACTGGGCTTCGTTCGAACTACCGCGGATGTTCGGTCACCTCTGGAGCCTGGCGATCGAGGAGCAGTTCTACCTCGTTTGGCCGATCATCGTCGGGCTGATCGCCTGGCGGATCCGGCATGTCCATCGAGCTGTCATCGTCTTCTGTGTCGTCGCATCGCTGTTGTCGCTTTGGCTCATGATCACGCAGTTCAATCCCGCCGACCCGACGCGTGTTTACATCGGCACCGACACGCGGGCCAGCAGCCTCTTGCTCGGCGCTGTCTTCGCAGCTGCACCTTTGCGCGCGGCTACCGTCCGGGTGGCATCTCGACTCGGCAAGCACTTCACTGGCGCGGCTGCGGTTGTCGCTGCGACCATCGGGCTGTCGTGGTTCTTGATCGACGGGCCGTCATCCAAGTGGCTCTTCCATGGTGGGCTCTTCGCCCACTCGTTGCTCTCGGCGCTGCTCGTCGCCGGATGCGCCGCGCGGCCCGACGCAGCGGCTTCGCGATGGATCGGATGGGGACCGCTTCGAGTCACCGGTGTCCTGTCGTACAGCCTCTACCTCTGGCATTGGCCGATCTACGCGCTGCTCACGCCTCAACGCGCTCACACATCCGGGTGGCCGCTGTTTGTGCTGCGAATCGCTGTTTCGTATGCCGCGGCCGCGGTGTCGAAGGTCTTGGTCGAGGACCCGGTTCGATTCAGGGCGACTTGGGCGCGCGGGGCGAAGGGCGTGGCGACCTTGGCGGGCGTGTCGGTGGCAGTGGCCGCCTTCTGGATCCTGATCCCCCACCCTGCAACTGCGCCGGCGGTCTTCTCGCTCGACCAGTTCGCCTCGACGACCGTTGCTCCGACGACCAGTGCTGCCCCGACGACCTCTGCGGCACCGGCTTCGACGGCAGTACCGGTTTCGGTCGCCACGACGTTGGCGGCCACGACAACCGCGACGACCGTGCCCGCAACGGCAAGCGCGTCGACGTTGCTCGCGCCGACACATCGCGTCCTGATGATCGGCGACTCGATCGCCTTCGACGAATGGCCGGCTGTGGCGTCGGCGTTGTACGCCGGCAAGACGGCTGTCTCCAGCTACGTCTCTCCTGGCGCGGGATTGCTCGACACCAAGTACGACTCGACGACGTTCATCGACAAATCGGTCGTCGACTTCCAACCTGACCTCGTTCTTTACCAAGGTTCGTTGTGGGACTTCGGCACAGTCGACGAACAACTCGCCGCGTACGAGCGTTTCGCCGACGTCGTTCTCGCTCAGGGTGCCCGGCTGGCGCTCATCACCATTCCGCCGATCAGGGCCGACCAGCAGATCGAAGGATTGTCGACGCTCACCAGGGTGATGAACGAGGTCGCCGACGCGCACCCGGGACGGGTGATGGTGTTCAACACCGACGAGATATGGGGTCCGGTGTTCCTCCAGGACGTCAACGGCGACAAAGTTCCCGAACGAAAGCCGGACGGCGTGCATGTCTGCCCGTCCGGTGCCGCGATGTACGCGATCTGGCTGATGGACGAGTTGGGCCAGCGGTTCACCGACTTCGTGCCCGTCCCGCCCGCCCAATGGGCCACCGCAGCATGGGTCGACGACCCCCGCTACAAACAACCCGCCGGCATCTGCGCAGCCACGTCGTAGCCGTTCACGCCGACCGGAAGCTCGACGACCGCCGCTGGTTGACGCAGGTCCGTGTACTTCTGGAGCAGTGGCTCGGCCTCGGCGGGAAGCGTGGGAGCGAACGCGAGGGCGGTGTGCCCCCACCTGGTGAACAGCAGCGGGCGAAGTTCGAGGCGTCCGGTCGTGCACAAGACCTTCAGAAGTTGGCTCTCGAGCTGATCGGACCGCTTGATCTCCTCCGGCGACCGCACGTCGAAGGACGCTCGCACGACGGCGCCCGGCAATGTCGAGAACGCGTCGATCACGGGGGCGCTAGCGACGAACCACAGCGTGCTGTCAGCGTGTTGATCAGTGACGACCCTGAACGGCATGACCCCGGCCTCTCCCCATGGACCGACACCGGCGTGAAGACCGTGCCGTTCGAGATCTAGTGCCAATCCGAACGCGACAGCACCCAGTGCAATTGGGTCGAACTCGTTGATCTGGTAGCGCGCCGAACGGTCGAGTGATCGTTGGAGCTGTCCGGACAACTCGCCCGTCATCGTGCTGTCTCGTTCGTACGGCACCTCAGCGGTGACTGCGCGACCGACGCCGATCGCCGTCACTACAAGAGCGCAGGCGACCCCGATAGCGGCGGCGGTAAGCAGGGCGCGGTCGTCGCCGTGTCTCGGGGCGCGTGCCCGCCACGTCAGCCAGCACGACCACAAGCTGGCCGCGATCCACATCGCGACCAATGGCGACATCCAGCGAATCACGTACTCGAAGAACGTTCCGAAGATCCTTGTCGTCGAGAAGAAGCCGAGAACGGTGGCGGCGGCGAGAACCGCGTACAGCGACAGCTCCACGCGTTCTCGACGAAGTAGTGCCCACCGCAGCGAGACCGCAACCAACGCCACGAAGAGGACGAAACCGAGGTAGTTGGGCGCGCTGCGCGGATCCTTGTGTGCGTCGATGAACCATGGGCCGAACAGGTTGAAGCGGCCGACCATCGCTTTGAGAGCCGCGGCGTTTCCGACGAAGGGGGCTCCGGGGTCGCTGAACTGGTGGTACAGCTTGCGCAGGTTGCCGGTGCCCGGGTGGAGCTGCTCGATCACCGGGGGCAGCCAGGCAACGATCATCGTCGCGGCAGCGATCAACAGCCATCGAAGCGGATGCTGGTCGGCCAGGCGATCGGTACGCCACCAGAGCGACGCCAACCAGACCATCGCTCCCCCGAGCAAACCGGCCACCAGCACGGTGTAGCTGACGTGGGTCTGTACGCAGTGGCTGCCTACCGCGACGGCGATCGGCAGCAGCGCGAGGCGCTTGCAGACGACTCCCCAGATCAGGATGAGGAAGAACGCAAATGCGAACACGGGCACCCACACGTTCCATGGCTCGAGGAAGAATCGAGGTGCGACCGCAACGGTGGTTGCGGTCAGGCTGAGCGCAGTCAATGCGGCAATCGACGTGCCGCCCACTCGTTTGGCCACAACGACGGAACCGGCGATCGCCGCTAAGTGGAGCACGTTCACTGCGGCCGCCAACGCAAACGCCGACGACCCGAACAGCTTGTAGAAGGGATAGAGGAGGTAGGCCATGCTGGGTCCCGGCGTCGAACCCTGTTCCTGCACTCTGGCGGCGACGCCGATCAACGGCGGATGACGAGGGATGGCACGGACGAGAAACTCTGTGTGGGCGAAGTCTCCAGTCAGGAACCATTGTGAGCTGGTGACCGCGATGAGGGTAACGATCACGACGAAGGCGGCGGGTGCGGCCATCACGATGGGATGGCTCCGGCACCAAGCCAGGAGTCGGGTCACGGCAGCTGGGCGACGATCAGGCGAGCGACTCGGTCGCCTCCTTCCGCCGTCAAGAGACCGTCGGCTGTCCGCACTGCGACCGTGCCGTCAGCAGTGCAGGTCTCCCACCATTGGCAGGGCATGGCAGTGGCGATCAACTGATCACCGACGAAGCCGCTCGGATCGATCACCGTGGCCCCAGCCTGAGTGGCCGCGCTCTCGACACCGCTGCGACCCGGTTGGGCCACCACCAGCACCGCATGGCCCTTGGCAGCCTGCACGGCCTGTGTCACAGCTTCGGCGTCGCAGCCGTCAGCGGAGCCGAAGGACAGGATGATTGCGGCAGGGTCGGCTTCGGCCTCGATCTTTCGAACGGCGGCGGCGGCGTCACACCATGACGTGGCGTCGGAGTCCCAACGAAGGCTGCGCCCATCCTCGTGGATTCGATAGGTGACCGGGCGTTCGGTCGATGTCAGGAATCCATCGGTCAGCAACACGACATCGGTTCGCGAATCCTGGCCATTGATGGTGGGCCACTGCCACCACAGGAGGCCCGCCACAACGGCGACGACGGCGACGATCCTGGCCGGCGAGGAGACGAGCTCTCTTATCCAACGACGTGCGGGACTCACCAGGTGGCGAGGGTAGCAGGCGGCTATGGTCGGCAGCCGTGGGAGACTGGTCTGCAACGCGATGGCCGCTGCGCGCCGGTGTTATCGCCGCGATCGCCTCCACGGCCTTGCTCATGCAACGCGTGGGTATCGCCGGCAACAGGCTGTCTTCAGGGTGGAGCGGTGCGGTGTTGGCCAGGTTCGACCTCGGGGTACCGCTGTTGATCGCGCTGGTCGCGTTCGTCGCTGCACGTCGGTCGATGGCCGGCACAAGCGTCGGGCAGGGCATGCGGATCCTGCCGGCCATGTACGTCGGCTGGGCACTGACGATCTTGTTCGCGAAGGCAGGGCTCCACGTGCAGGCTTCGCCTGGTCGCCTACTGACGACGTTCGTGTTCTTCCGCGGCGCGGGTGCACCTCTGCTCGGCCTCGGTGCCGGGCCATTGCTCCTGATCGTCGCGCTGACGATCGTGTTGATGCCTGTGCTGGTCGGTATCGGCCGTACTCGACTGGGCGGTTCACAGCCGTGGATCATTCCTGTTGGTCTGCTTGTCGTTGCTCTCGTCTACCGGACGTTGTGCACGGCGTGGGGGCACACCGGGCTCTTCGGGCCGTTGAGTTGGTTTCCCAACTACCTCGACCTAGTCGGTCTCGGGCTCGCACTCGCGCTCGTCGACCATACGGTCGTCAACGAGCGCGATCGCCGACGAATCCGGATCGGCGGCGTCGTGGTGGCGATTGCGTCGTTCATCGTTGCGGCGGCCGGTCTCGGTCTGCCGCGGTCACCTCGGCTCACGTCTGCAATCGATGTGCACCTGTACGCACTCGTCGCTCCGGTGTTCGCGGCCGGCATGGTGTGTGCCGCATGCATGCTTCCGCCGTCCTTCGTTCGCCGCGGCGCGCCCAGACTGGCAGCTGCGGTGGCTGTGTGCGCGCCGGGCATCCTGTTGGCCGGCGAACCGGCATTCGTGCTCATCGCCCGCCAATATCACGAACGGGTCTTCGAATTCGACGGCGGGACGTTCCTGCGCGGCAATGTCGTCACACCGTTCATCTGGTCGCTCCTGATCGCTTGCTCGTTCGGCTGCGTGATCGTTGCCGTCGTCGGTGCGGTCGACCTCGCGCGGCGCAACGAGTGGCGGGCAATCGTCCGATCGCGGATGGCCCTGCCGGCAGTCGTTGCCACCGGATTCTTCGTGCGCGTCATCACGCTGTTGACCGTCGCCCCGGAGCGCACCGACGGCGGCGACCCGCTCTTCTACCACACGACCGCCAACGTCCTCTCGCGTGGACGCGGCTTTCCCGAGCCGTTGAACTGGATCGCGTTCGAAGCTCATCGACCCAGCGCGTTCCATGGGCCGCTCTACCCCGTCGTGTTGTCGATCAGCTCTCGTTTCGGGGGCACGAGCTACTTCGACCACAAGATGATGTCGATCGTGATCGGTACGGCGGTGGTGCTGGCCGCTGGAATCCTCGGTCGCAGGCTCGGTGGACCTGTGGTCGGGTTGGCCGCGGCCGGGTTCGCTGCGATCTATCCGAACTTGTGGCTGATCGACAGCCTGCTGTACCCCGAAGGCTTGATGGCCTTGCTCGTGACCGTGACGATGATCGTGGCGTACCGGTGGCGAGATCGACCCCGCTTGAGGACCGCGGCACTGTTCGGTGCGGTGATCGCGTTAGCCGCGTTGGCGCGCGGCGAAGGTGTCCTGTTGCTGCCTTTGCTGGCGCTGCCGTGGGTCCTGCTGACCCGCTCGTTGTCGCTACGGACACGGCTCAAGCATCTCGTGGTGACGGGCGTGGCCTGCGCAGCCGTGCTGGCTCCATGGATGATCCGCAACGCGACCACGTTCGAGAAGTTCGTGCCCTTGTCGACGAACGGCAACGAGGTGATGGTCTATGCCAACTGCGCCTCGGCATACAACGGGCAGTTCGCAGGGTACTGGGACTTCCAATGTCAGCAGCGTGTTCGCGAAGCCAAGGGCGATCCTCCCGGCGACGAATCGCAGACTGCGCTGTACTGGCGTTCACTCGGGTTCGACTACGCCCGCGATCACATCGGCGAACTGCCTCGGGTGATGACACTTCGTGTGCTGCGGCAGTGGGAGCTGTTCCGACCGCTGCAGAACGTGACGCTCGGTGGCATCGAAGGCCGCAATCGCGATGCCAGCAGCATGGGTCTGCTGATGTTCTACGGCCTGGCGGGGCTGTCGATCGTCGGTGCCGTCTCGATGCGTCGCCGTCACATCCCGCTGTTGCCGCTCGGCGCACAGTTCCTCAGTGTGACCATCACCTCGGCGTACACCTATGGGACCGTGCGCTTTCGTGCTCCGGCAGAGCCGGCGCTGTGCGTGCTCGGCGCCGTGGGGCTGGTTCCGGTCGTTGCCTTGGCGCGTCGATGGCTGGCGCGCGGTGCCAGCGATGACGCCGCGGCGCCGGAGCTCGACGGCGCGCCGTTCGTGCTCGGTGGCTCCGGAGGGCTTCGGCCGCGACTTGCCGGAGCATGGCAGCGCGGTGCCCTTGCAACGTGGGCGGCGATCGGATCGGTTCTGGCGGTCATCGTCCTCCCGCTCCGCGGGCTGTACCACACCACGGGCGGCACCATGGAGGAAGGCTTCATGATGGTGTTCCCGGAGCGGATGTTGAAAGGCGACCTGCCCAACCGCGACTTCCTTCACCTCTACGGCCCGGGCGCATTGCAGGTGTTGATGGGCTGGTACAAGGTCGTCGGCGTCTCGTTGGAATCCGAGCGCACGTTCGGGCTCATGCAACACCTGGCGATCATCTTCGCCCTGTTCACCTTGGCGCGACCGTGGGGCCGGATCGCCGCGGCGTGCGTTGCCAGTTTCGCCGTGTTCTACGTGCTGACCCCCATCGGCCTGACGGCAATGGCGTGGAACGGAGGGTTGGCACTTTGCCTGTGGAGCATCGTGTTTGCGCTACGTGCTCGAACGGTCAGCAACTCGCGCCGATCGCTGATCGCGGCCGGGGTTCTGGCGGGGCTGGCGCTGACGTATCGCCCTGACCTCGCCTTGGCCCTAGGGCTCGTCTACGCGTGGTATCTCTGGCGCCACCCGCGCTTGCGGACCTTCATGCTCGCATTCGTGGTCGGGCTGTTACCCATCTGGGTGCACGTCGCGTTGGTCGGACCGAGCACTGCATTCCGGGGCATGGTCATCGACCCCGTGTTCAAACTGCGTGCCGGCCGCGAGTTGCCGCGACCACCGTCGTGGCGTCACCTCGACGGGTCGTTGCAGGCGATAGCCGAGCTCGTACCACCCTGGTGGAAGCCGCCGGCGCTCTCCGCTCCGAAGTCGTTGTTCTTGTGGTTCTTCGCGATGCTGATCGTGCCGATCGTGCTCGTATGGATCGCGGTGCGTTTGTGGCGCCGCTCCCCCACGCCTCGCGCTGCGACGCTGTTGTGTGGAGCGCTGTTCAGTGTTGGCGTGGCACCGCAGGCGTTGCAACGACCGGACTCGACGCACCTGTCCTGGGTCACGTGCATCTCGTTCCCGCTGCTGATACTCGCTGTGGTCGAGTACGTCAGGGATCGGTGGCCGCGAACGACGCAACGCCAGCGAGTCACAGCCGGTGTGGCCACAGCGGTTGTCCTCACCCTGATCGTCGCCCCGCTATTCACGTTTCGCTACTACCTCCTGCACACGCGCGTCAGCGTCGGAAATGTGCAGACACCGTTCCCCGTGTCACGTCACGGTCGCCGCTTCTACCTCGGCGACTTCGGGCCATATCTTGCCAGCCGAGATGTGATCGCCGACCTCGATGCGATGTCGAAGCCCGGCGAGCGGCTGCTGGTGGGTCCCAGCGATCTGCGGCGCACGTGGTACAGCGACGCCTTCTTCTACTACCTGTTCCCCGAACTGACACCGGCCACGTATTTCATCGAGATGGATCCCGGTTTGGCCAACGCTCCCGGCTCGCGTCTGGCGTCCGAGGTCGCATCTTCTGACTGGGTGATCCTGACCCGCTTCTGGGATGGTTGGCGCGAGCCGAACAGCTCCATGAACTTCGGGTCGGACGTACCGAACCAGGTGTTGGCCAGAGACTTCTGCGAAGTGCGCAGCTATCAGGACGACCTGGTTCGGCTGTTCCACCGGTGCAAGTCATGAGCGTCGTATCCCGGCTGCGGTCGTTCCATCGACGGCGAATCAACATCCCGGTCGACGCCGCAGCGCTGGTCCTCGACGTCGGCAGTGGTGACAAACCGCACTGGCGGGCGGACGTGCTGCTGGACCACTACGTCGGTGATGAGCACGGCGGCCAACGATCCGGCGCCTCGGCCGCCCGCGTGAACCGGCCGTTGTTCGACGCCGACGCGGCGGACATGCCGTTCGCCGACAAGGTCTTCGACTTTGCCATTTGTTCCCACGTGCTCGAGCACGTGGACCAACCTGAACGGGTGATTTCCGAGTTGACGCGGGTTGCCAAGGCTGGTTACATCGAGGTGCCCAGCTCAGCGAGCGCGAAGATCGTCGACTTCCCGAGCCACCTGTGGTGGGTCACGTTGGAGGATGGTGTGCTGGTCTTCACCGCCAAGACCGCCGCGTACTTCGATGCCGACATCGACGCGTACCTCACCGAAAGTGGGATGCGCCAACCGCTCACCGACCTCCTCGACAAGCACCTCGACCATCGCGTCATCGAGTTGTCCTGGCGCGGCACCGTGACCTGCCGCGTCGTGGGTTCACCTTCCGCAGACCTTGTCGCGGCAGCGCATCAGGTCGATGCCCACCATCGCGGCGGCGAAACCCTGGTATCGCGTGCCCTGACGGCACTGCTGACCATGCCCGTGCGTCGCCGCAAACATCGCGACCCCATCCTCTATGACGACATCGTCCGCCCCGACCTGCGCACCGGCACCCCCGAGCCCCTGACCCCCAAGATCTACCGCACCCCCAGACCCTTACACGCCGGGGTACGTCAGTGGTGGCGACGGGTGCGGTCGAAGAGGCCCCACTTGGTCACGAGAAGCATGGACTCTGCGATGATTCGCGCCGACATCTTCGATACACCGAACTGGCGATCGCGAAAGACGATCGGGGTCTCGACGATCGTTGATCCCGCGGCGATCAACTTGCGAACCAACTCGGTCAGGAACGCGTAACCCTCGGCCGTGGTCGACGCAGGATCGATGGCGCACAGCGCATCGGCGCGATATGCGCGGAAGCCGGACGTGCAATCACAAACGGGAAGTCGCAGGACGGCGGCGGTGTACCGATTTCCCCACTTCGACAGCAGCCGACGGTGCAGCGGCCAATCGACGGTCGATCCTCCGGGTACATACCGGGAGCCGACCACGGCGTCGGCGCCGTCGGTGACCAGTTGCAGCATCGTCGGTATTGTCGCAGGATCGTGTGAGAAGTCGGAATCCATCGAAACGATCGCCTCGTAGCCCTCATCGAAGGCGGTGGTGAAGCCGTGGCGATACGCAGCGCCCAATCCCTGCTTGCCTGCACGGTGCAGCACCTTGATCCGCCCGAGCTCTGATGCTGTCTCTTCGGCCAGGCCCGCTGTCCCATCGGGACTGTTGTCGTCGACCACCAGCACGTCCGCATCGGGCACCGCCTCACGCACTGCGCGGAGGAACCCGACGATGTTCTCCGCCTCGTTGTAGGTCGGCAACACCACGACGGTACGCACGGGGTGCGAGCGTAGCCGCGGCCCCGTCCCCGGCGACCCTCAGCCTCTCCGCAATTCGCCATGCGAAGCTAACCTGACGGGCTCGCATGGCCTGGGATTCGCGTCACCTTCAGCTCGACGGAATCGTCGGCCCTTTCGCAGACGTGCTGCTCGCTGCGGATCTGCCCTTGCTGCCGGTCGATCGCCGCGCCGAAGCGGTGCAGTTCGTCCAGCGGCGCATCTGCGTGATCCCCAGTTTCACCCGGTTCGGCGTGACGGTGATCGGACTGCTCTACAGAGGGTTGCTCGCGGCTCCAGGCGGAGCCGCGGTCGCCAGGTTCCTGTCATCCAAGCCTCTCCCCGTACTGGGCGAATATCCGCGGCTGATTCGCTCGCTGGGCTACGCCTACATCTGGGAACGCTGGCCAGACACGATGCCGAGCGGAGCAACGCAGTGATTGCTACACCAGCGTCGTCGACGATGGACGCCGAGGTGCTGGTCGTCGGTTCGGGTGCCGGCGGAGCGACCACCGCCACAGTTCTTGCCGAGGCAGGCTTCGATGTGTTGATCGTCGAGGAGGGCCAATGGGTGGAGCAGGGCTCCGTCCTTCCATTCTCGTTGGACCAGATGGAGCAGCAATATCGCTCAGGCGGGGTCACCGTTGCGCTCGGACTGCCGTCGATTGCGTACACCGAGGGACGCTGCGCGGGCGGCGGCACGGAGATCAACAGCGGCCTCTACCGGCGCCCACCCGACGACGTGCTGCAGAAGTGGGCGGTCGACTACGAGATCGCCGAGCTCGATCACGACGAGGTGCTCACGATCGCGACAGAAGTCGAGCAGACGATCAACGTGACGACCGTGCCCGGCCCGGCGAGCGCGCCGAGCGAGGTGCTGCGGCGTGGCGCCGAGCGCCTCGGCTGGTTGAACAGCGAGATACCGAGGTGGATGAAGTACGCGAACGGCGATCCGCAGAGCGGTCAGCGCCAGAGCATGACGCGCACATACCTCCCGCGCGCCGTGGCTGCCGGGGCGCGGCTTGCGACTGGCTGTCGTATCGACGCTCTGCAGATGAGCGGCGGCAACGCCCACCGAGCCACCACGACCCTGTCCGACGGCAGCCGTGGAACGATCAGGTTCCGACATGTCTTCGTCTGCGGTGGGGCCATTCAGACGCCTGCGCTGCTGCAGCGTTCGCGCATCACCGGTCACATCGGGCGCTCGTTGGCCGTGCATCCGACCGTGAAGCTGGCCGCTCGCTTCGCCGATGAGCTGAACGTCCCGGACGATGTACCGGTCCATCAGGTCAAGGAGTTCGCACCGGACCTTTCGTTCGGCGGTTCGGCCAGCCAGCCCGGCCTCGTGGCGTTGGCACTCAGCGACCAATGGGACACGTTTGGGCGGGCGGTCACCGACTGGCGGCGCATCAGCGTGTATTACGCCGCGATCACCAGCGAAGGTCGCGGCCGTGTACGGGCTGTGCGTGGGCTGCGCGACCCGATCGTCACCTACGGGCTGACCCGACGCGACCGCGCCTTGCTGGGCAGCGGTCTGGCCCGGCTGGCGCTGCTCATGCTCGAGGCAGGCGCGGACGAGGTCTATCCCTCGTTCCGCGGCGCCCCTCTCGTCCGCAAGCGCAGCGACCTGGCCGCGATGCGATCCCGATTTTCCGCGGCCAAGGCGAGTGTCATGACCGTTCATCTGTGTTCGACGGTGCCGATGGGCGAAGACACCACCAAGTGCGGAGCGAACTCGTTCGGCCGGGTGCACGGCACTACGAACGTGTGGGTCAACGACGCCTCCCTCCTGCCGACCGCACCCGGGGTGAACCCGCAGGGCACGGTGATGGCGTTGGCAATTCGCAACGCCCGAAGGTTTGCGTCATCGGAGCGCTCGCGTGGTTGAGCGCCGCGATCTTCCTGAGATCACCGTGATCACGGGAGCGACAGGATGGTTGGGGCGCGCCCTGGTGGCTCGTCTCCTGGCCGACCCGTCGCGCCGACGACTGAGACTGCTCGCTCGCACCACGGCCGAGGGACACGAGCTGGAGTCGCTCGGCGCCGTCGAGATCGTGATCGGAGACATCGCCAAGCCCGACACGCTCCCCCGCCTCCTGCACGGAACCGGAGAACAGGCTGATCTGATCCACACCGCCGGGATCATCCATCCGCGCACGACCAGAGAGTTCTTCGAGATCAACGCCAACGGCACGAGAAACGTGGCCGAGGCCGCGCTCGATCATGGCGTGCGCCGCTTGGTACACGTCTCGTCCAACAGCCCATTCGGGACCAACCCGCAGCCGAGCGATACGTTCCGGGCGAACGAGCCCTACAACCCGTACAACGGCTACGGCCGTTCCAAGATGGAGGGTGAGCTGGCAGTGTTCGAGGCGATCCAGCAAGGCCTCGACGCGGTCATCGTCCGGCCGCCGTGGTTCTACGGACCGTTTCAACCGCCCCGGCAGACGACGTTCTTCCGACTGATACGCGCCGGCAAGTTTCCGGTCGTCGGCGATGGCATGCAGCGACGCTCGATGGTGTACATCGACAACCTCGTCGACGGTGTGATCGCCTGCGAGTTGACGTGCGGAGCGCGAGGGAAGGGATATTGGGTCGCCGACGATCGCGCCTACACGGTCAACGAGATCGTCGAGACGGTCGGACGTGCTCTCAGGGATGAGGGGTTCGACGTGAAGGCACCATCCACACGGTTGCCTGCGGTTGCCGGCCGCATTGCCGAGCTGAGCGACCGTATCGTTCAACGTCTTGGCCGCTATCAGCAGCAACTGCATGTGCTCGGGGAGATGAACCACACGATCGCCTGCGATATCTCGGTGACACGCCGCGAGCTCGGCTACGAGCCGCGCGTCGAGTTGTATGAGGGAATGCGGCGCAGCATTCGTTGGTGTCTCGAGCAGGGGCTCGAGCTGTGAGCAATTCAGCAAGAGCAACCGCTCTGGTCACAGGCGGCAGCGGATACTTCGGCTCACTGCTCGTGCAGCGCCTCGTGGACGCCGGTCATCACGTCCGCGTGCTCGATCTCCACGAGGCCGATGATCGGCCGGCTGAGGTCGAAATGGTGATCGGTGATGTACGCGATGACGCGGCCGTTGGACGGGCTGTTGCAGGTTGCGACGTCGTCTTCAACAGCGTTGCCCAGGTGCCGCTGGCAAGAGATGAACAGTTGCTGCGATCCGTCAACGTAGACGGCACCGCATTGCTGCTGAACCACGCGCAGCGCCTCGGTGTGCGCAAGGTCGTGCACATCTCGTCGAGCGCGGTGTTCGGCGTTCCGGCGTCGAATCCGGTGCTGCCTTCGACTGTGCCGTCCCCGGTCGAGGCCTACGGCCACGCCAAGCTGGCTGCCGAGTGGGCGTGCCTCGAGGCGGTGTCGAAGGGACTGGATGTGACCATCATCCGACCGCGCACCATCCTCGGTCACGGCCGCCTGGGCATCTTCGGGATCTTGTTCGAATGGGTCGCGGACGGCGCCGACATCTTCGTGCTCGGAAAGGGCGACAATCGTTATCAGTTCCTTCACGCCGACGATCTCACAGCCGTCTGCATGCTCGCCGCCAAGGCTCCGGGAGCCGCAGTGTTCAACGCCGGCACCGACCGCTTCGGCACGATGCGCGAGTCGTTGGAGTCACTGTGCACGCACGCCGGCACCGGATCGCAGGTCAGATCGCTCCCCGTGCGGCCCGCCGAGGCGATGATGAAGGCCGCTGCGACCGCTCATCTCGCACCGTTCGCTCCGTATCACTGGCTGATGTACTCGAAGTCGCTGTGGTTCGACATCGACCACGTCGGCGACACATTGGGGTGGCAGCCGAAGTGGTCGAACGAGGAGATGCTCGCCGACAGTTACGACTGGTTCCTTCGCAATCGTGGCGACACCGCCGGTTTCGGACGTTCGCACCACCGCACGATCGCCAAGCAGGGTGCGCTGCGGCTGCTGAAGGTGGCCACCAAACTGCTGCCGGGTTAGCTGCGCTCCAGCGTCATCTGATCTGGTCGCGTAGCGCGGCCAGGATCCCGCGGGCGGAGGCATCCCATGTCAGTGTCCGAGCGCGTACCAGAGCGGCCTCGGCGAGCGCGTTGCGTCGTGGATGGTCCGTGAGAACGTCGGCCAGCGTGTCACCGAGGCGGTCGAGCGGGGTCAGCACACCTGTGACCCCGTCGATGACGCTGCTGCGATGGCCACTGACATCCGTGGCGACCGCTGGAGTGCCGCACGCCGCAGCCTCTGTGACCGTGAGGCCCCAACCTTCGGCAAGCGATGCGCTGCTGACCAGCCAGGCGCGCTGGTACTCGGCTACGAGCTCGGCGTGCGTCAACTTCCCCGCGAACGTGATCCAGTCGCCGGCACCGTGTGCTGCAACCCGCGCCTCGAGCGCCGGCCGCAACGGGCCGATGCCCACCATCGACAACCGCAGGTCGGGCACCCGCCGCCGAGCGATCACCGCTGCCTCGATCAATTCTTGTTGTCGCTTCACCGGCGCGAGCCGACCGACGGACAGCACCAAGGGCAAAGGGCTACGTTCGCCGCCGGGTTGGAAGACGGCGTCGACGCCGTTGTTCACAGCGACGACGCGATCACTTCGGAACCCGAGACCGAGAAGGTCCTCGCGTGTCGCCTCCGACGGCGTCAGCGTCAGCGTATGCCGGTAGAAGGGCGGTGCGAACCGGGCCTCGAGCGCGCGGCCGACACCGGCCAGCGGCTTCGGGAGCAACTGGTCCCACATCGGTCCATGCACGTGGTGGAGGAAGGTGATGTGCGGTCGCCGGCACCACAACGGGCTCATCCACGGCACACCGTTCCAAACCTCCACGAGGGCGTCGTACGGCCCCATCCGCCCTACCCATTCGCTGCCGACTGCACGCGGAAAGACCGAGTACCTGCTGCCGCGTCGGATCACCCGGTAGCCATTGCGGGTCGCGACCGAAGGCTGGCCGGCCGCGGCCGACGTGCGGTGGGTGATGTCGAGCCCTGCTGCCGCCCACCGACGCATGAACTCATCGGCGTGCACTTCCGACCCCCCGGCGTCGGGATCGTCGAGGTCGCGCCACGCCAGCACATGAAC
>JANMMQ010000046.1:0-4409 GCA_031373465.1 Ilumatobacteraceae bacterium
CGCCCTGGATCTCGAACCGTCCGGGATGCGGGTCGGATGGCTTGCAGATCTCGATGGTTACCTGGCGATCGAGGAAGGAATCATCGACCGTTGCACCGACGGTCTGCGCAAGCTCGAGGTCCTCGGCTGCGTCGTCGAGCCCGCTGCGTTCGACATGTCGCCAGAACGTGTGTGGGAGGCGTGGCTCGTCTGGAGATTCGTCCTGGTGTCGGCCAACCTTCGCCCCCTTCTCGCTGACCCTGCGAACCGAGATCTGATCAAACCGGAGGCGCTGTGGGAGATCGATAACGGCGCCCAGATCACCGCCGCCCAGCTGACGACGGCGTCGGCTGCGCGAACGGCGTTCTACGCCAGCTTCACGGAGCTGTTCGATCGTTTCGACGTGCTCGCGCTGCCGACCGCGCAGGTGTGGCCGTTCGACGCCGGCGAGCGATGGCCGCAACGGATCGGCGATCGCGAGATGGACACCTACCACCGATGGATGGAGGTCACCTCGTATGCACCGTTCGCCGGATTGCCGGCGATCAGCGTGCCGGTGGGCTTCGATCTTCGAGGCCTGCCGATGGGGATGCAGCTGATCGGCGGGCCGCGCGGTGATGTCGATCTGCTTCGATTTGCACGAGCGTATGAGGCGACTTTGCACTGATAAGGTCACGCTCCTGAGCCAGTTTTGAGGAGGGCAAGATGCCCAGCAAGTCACCACAGAAGCCGTCGGCCAAGAAGGCCGGCAAGACCCTCAAGGAAAAGCGCGAAGCAAAGCGCGAGAAGAAGGAAAAGCGTCCACCGCTCGGGTAGCGACACGCGGCTCCTTTGACGCAGCCCTACCTGCTGCCACGCTCGCCGATAGAGAACTTCGACGATTATGCGGCTGCCGGTGGCGGCCGAGGTCTCGAACGTGCGCTCCAGATCGGCGAACGGGCGACGATCGAGATGATCACGGCCGCAGGTCTGCGCGGGCGCGGTGGCGCTGGATTTTCGACCGGAAGGAAGTGGGCGTCGGTGCGCGACGGTGGTGCCGGTACGCGGTTCGTCGTAGCCAACGCGGCCGAGGGGGAACCGGCCACCTTCAAGGATCGGACGTTGATACGACTCGACCCCTATCGAATCGTGGAGGGCGCAGCCATCGCCGCGTTCGCAGTCGGAGCCGGCACCGTGTACCTCGCGACCAAGCGCTCCTACGGACCCGAGGTGCAGGCGTTGACCCGCGCTGCAGTCGAGCTGACCGGCGCCGGGTTGCTGCAAGAGCTCAGCGTCAACATCGTGGAGGGTCCCGATGACTACCTGTACGGCGAGGAGAAGGCCCTCCTCGAGGTGATCGAGGGCCGCGACCCGCTGCCACGACTGTTGCCGCCGTACGAGCTCGGTCTGTTCGCAACCGACTCGGCCATCGGATGGGAATCGGGAAGCAGGCCGGTCTCCGGACAGGCCGAATCCAATCCGACAGTCGTCAACAATGTCGAAACGCTCGCATCGGCGGCGCACATCTTGGCGAACGGGGCCGATTGGTTCCGCTCGATGGGCACGGCTCAATCGCCAGGGACCGTCATTGCCACCGTGGTCGGCGATGTCGTGAGGCCGGGCGTGCACGAAGTCGAGATGGGCACACCGTTGTCGACCTTGCTGCAGCAATGCGGCGGCCCGCTGCCGGGCAGGAAGTTCAAGGCCGCGTTCAGCGGTGTGTCCAACTCCGTGCTGCGGGCAGCCGACTTCGACACACTGTTGACGTATGAAGACTTTGCCGCGCACGGGTCGGGTCTCGGGGCAGCCGGCTTCGTGGTCTTCGATGATTCGGTCAACATGACGTTGGTGGCCCACGAGCTGTCCCGCTTTCTCGCGATCGAATCGTGCGGTCAGTGTCCGCCATGCAAGGACGGCTCGCTCCGCATCACGACGGATCTGGAAAATATCTGCGAGGGCAAAGCAGACGACCTGACCCTCGCCCAGATCGGCAGGCGATTGCTCACCGTGACGGACGCGAACCGTTGCTTCCTCGGCACCGAAGAGCAACTCGTCGTGTCGAGCATCCTTCGCGATTTTCCGGAGGATGTAGCTGAGTTCCTCGAGGGCCGAGCGCAACCGACGCGTTCGGTCCACGTGCCGTTGATCAAGAACATCACGGCCGATGGCACCGTCGAGTACGACACCCGCCACGCCGACCGCCCGTTGATCTGAGAGCAACCGGAATTCGCGCTTGACAGCAGGCGAGTCGTTCGCCATAATCAACCAATCAGTTGAACAACTAGTCAGTTGAATATGACCTCATGGAAACCGATCAGCTCAGCACCACGTTCGCCGCTCTGGCCGACCCGACCCGGCGGGCAATCCTTGCCCGTCTGGCAACCGGAGAGGCCACGGTCAACGAGCTCGCCGAGCCCTTCCAGATCACGGTCCAAGCCGTCTCCAAGCATCTCAAAGTGCTCGAGAAGGCCGGCCTGATCAGCAAAGGGCGCAACGCGCAGTACCGACCGTGCCGCCTCGAGGCAATGCCGCTCGATTCAGCGATCAGCTGGATGGAACGACACCGACGGGTCTGGAACGACCGGCTGGACCGGCTGGAGCAACACCTTCGCAAGATCCAATCGCAAAACCAAATCGCATCATCCGAACCTGAAGAACAGAAAAACAGAGGAGCAAACCAATGAATGACACAGCGACAAACCTCGGCGAAATCACCATCAAGCGCACATACGACGCGCCGCGTGACCTCGTCTTCGAATGCATGATCACGCCTGAACACCTCACCCACTTCTGGGGCCCAGTCGGGGTCCACACGCCGCTGGACAAGATCAAGATCGACCTACGACCAGGTGGGGTGTTCGACACGGTCATGGTCAACGACGCCGATGGTGCCGAGTACCCCAGCCACGGCGTGTACGTCGAAGTGGATCAGCCGAACAAACTCGTGTGGACCGAGCCCGATGTCGAAGGCGGCATGACCAGTTCCGTCACGTTCGTCGATCTCGGCGACGGACGCACCGAGGTGACGATCCATCAGACCAACGTTCCCGAGATGTACCGGAGCCCCGAGGCGCAGGCCGGGATGCAGAGCAGTCTCGACCGGTTCGCGGAGTACGTCAGCTCATTGTGAGCCGATTGCAGTTGCAGGACGGCGGCCGATGCCGCCGTCCTGCAACAGCATGCCGGTCATCGTTCTGTCGAGGTGGCGCGATCGCCAGCTCAGCATCTCCGTAGCCTCACGCAGCACGACTTGCGGGTCGGTGACTTCTGTCTGCCAGGTCGGGTCTGCGGCGAGGTCGAAGCATCGCCAGGATCCATCACCGAAGTGCACGAACGCCCGGTCACGACTGCGTTGCACAGCGAGGTTCTGCCTCTCCAATCGACGATCCCATGGCCATTCGTGACCGCCTCGCGGAATGAAGACGTCGCGCCAATCCCATTCCCAGTGCGCGGCTTCGCGCCAGGAGCCCGGTCGCTCGCCATGCAGGAACGGAGTCAGCGGAAAGCCGTCGCACTGCGTCGGGACGGGGATGCCCATCGCGTCGCACAACGTCGGCATGATGTCGATGTTCTCGGTGAAGTCGTCGACGACCCCGACGTGGTCGAATCGGGGATCGCGGACGATTCCGAGGATCGCATAGCTCGACTCGAAGAATCCCGCCTTCTGGATCAGACCTTGATCACCGAGCTGCTCGGCGTGATCAGAGGTGACGACGATGACGGTGTTGGCCCACTCGCCTCGGTCTTTCACGGCCGCCCAGATCCTCGCCAACTGGGCATCGACCTCGGTGACCATGCCGAAGTATTGAGCCCGCATCTTCGCTACGGCCTGCGGGTCGGTGGGACCGGCCGCCGAGCTGCGCAGAAGCGCCTCGTGCAAGGGATGCCGTTCGTGCGGAATGGGCATGGGCAACGGACAGTCCGCGGGGTCGTACATCTTCGAGAACTCACCCGCTGCGCTGTACGGAGGGTGCGGGCGTAGATAAGACAGATGAGCGAACCACGGCTGAGCCTGGTGGCCGAGCCAATGGAGGAAGCCGTCGGTCAGGAAGGTCGAGGTCGACAGCTCCGCTCCGCGGGCGTGCTCGGATGCGAGCGCTGCGATCGGTTCCTCGAAGTCGTAGCCGTGCTCGTTCAACCATGTCAACCAGGGCAGTTGCCACCCGCTCATGTCGAGCACGGGATCGAATCCGGGCAGCACGCCCTCATATGTCGACAGCCGCGGATCATCGGGGTCGTCGACTATCCGCGGATCCACACCTTGATCCGTGTAGCCGAAAAGCGCAGGGTCGTATCCGGCACGCCGAGCAGCGTGGGCGATGTTGTCGAACCGCTCGTCGAGCGGGGTGCCGTTGGCGACCACCCGGTTGTTCATCTGGTACGTACCGGTGTAGAGGGCTGCGCGACCAGGTGAGCACGGTGCGGCCTGCGAGTAGTGACGGGCGAGACGA
>JANMMQ010000314.1:0-1543 GCA_031373465.1 Ilumatobacteraceae bacterium
TAGGCGACGATGCCGCTGGTGCTGAGCGTGCCGGTGACCAAGATGACCGCGGCAAGGCTGAGACCGAGCGCGGCTTCGTAGCTGACCATCTGAGCGGATGCTCGCACCGAGCCGAGCAGGGGGTACTTCGAACCGCTTGCCCAACCAGCGAGCATGATTCCGTACACCGAGATCGAGCTCAGGGCCAGCAGCAGCAGCACGCCGATGGACGGGTCGGCCAGCTGCAGGCGCGTGACGTGACCGAAGAGCACGACACTGCCGTTCCTGCCCGAACTGAAATCGCCGCCGAGCGGAATGACGCTCCACACGAGAAACGCAGGAACGAACGCGAGGTACGGCGCCAGCTTGAACACGAACCGGTCGCTCTTGTCGGGAATGAGATCTTCTTTGAAGAACAGCTTGATGCCATCGGCCAGCGTTTGCAGAACGCCCCACGGGCCTGCCTTGTTGGGGCCGATTCGGTTCTGCATCCCGGCGATCGCCTTGCGCTCGAACCACACCATGAGCATGGTGGCGACGAGACCGAGCACGAAGATGATCACGACCTTGAGAAGCACGATCACAACGTCTCCGACGGTGAGATCGTTGAGGAGAGGGTCGAGAGCCAACATCAGAAGGACTCCACGCGCACGTCGGTCACGACCTCCGACGAGTCGATCAGCTCGCCGATGCTGGGGCCCGGCTGATTGAACGGGACCCATGCCGAGCCGCGTACCACGGTCTCGTCGGCAACGACCTTGAAGACCATCGACGCACGCTTGCTGGTGACCTTGACATCGGCGCCGTGGGCCGACCCGACCCGCTCGACGTCGAGAGGGTGAAGGTGCAGCTGTGAACCGACCGCGAGGTGTGCCAATGACGGCGACTTCGCAGTGCCGACAGCATTGTCGTAGAGCCTGCGGCTGACAACGAGTCGATAGTCGTAGCTGTTGCGAACGTCGATCGCTTCAACGCGGGCAGTGGCAGCGGGCAGCGAGCCCTTGCAGACGATCCCGTCGCGGGCCGACCGCAGCGCGGCGACCGTCGCACCACCGAATCCATCGACGTTGGCAGCGATGGCATTCGTCAGGTCGTCGACCGACGTCACACCGAGATCGCCGCCGAGCATTTCGGCCAGCTCGACAGCGATCATCCAGTCGGGGCGGCTGGTGCCGCGCGGCGTGACCTTCTCGCAGACAGTCTGGACGCGACCTTCGATGTTCGTGGTGGTGCCGCTCTTCTCGCCGTACGCCGCCGCGGCCAGCACGACGTCCGCAGGTGAGCTCGACTTGGTGAGGAAGGCGTCGATCGCGATGATCCGGGGTGCGCCAGCCATCATCCGCCTGGCGAGGTCGGTGTCGGGAAAATCCGCCAACGGATCGCATCCGAGCAGCACGAGACACTCGATGTTCCCCGCTGCCGCCGCCTTGGCGATGTCGAGGGCGTGCATCCCGCCTTCTTCCGGGGTGAGGCCCATCTCGATCGCTCCGACGATGTTGCCGCGGCGCAGCGCAGGCAGCACCTTGGCCCCAGGAGCCAGCTGCAACGCGGCGACGACTCCGTT
>JANMMQ010000072.1:0-1546 GCA_031373465.1 Ilumatobacteraceae bacterium
GTTGGTGGCAGGTGAGCTTGAGAGCTTACACGTCATGGGCGAAACAATCGTTTCTTATCTGCTGTGTATGCGCTATTGTGCCCGCGTGGACTTCCGACATCCGATCGAGGCAGCAATTCCCGGCGCGCAGGGCCGAGTCATCGCCGCGCTCCTCGGGACGAGCGAAGAACTCAACCTGCGCACGATCGCTCGCGTCGCTGGTGTCAGCATCGCGCAAGCATCGAGAGTGCTACCCGGACTGGTCGAACTAGGGATGATCGAGCGTCGCGAGGTTCCACCGTCCTCGCTGTTTCGGCTCGTGCCCGAGCATGTCGCCACCCGTGCCTTGTTGGAACTAGCGGACGCCCGCAACGTTGTGATGACCGAGATGGGTCGTGCCGCGAGCAAGATCCGTCCTGCGCCAGTCAGCGTGATCACGTTCGGTTCATTTGCGCGCGGCGACAGCGAACTCGACTCCGACATCGACGTGATGATGGTGCGACCGCCCGGCGTCGACGCTGACGATGACCGGTGGACTGAGACGATCGAGCGATGGCGCACCATCGTCAGCCGGGTCGCAGGGAATAGCGTCGAGATCCTCGACGTGGACGCGGACGCGGTAGCCGCCAAGTTGTTCGGTGGGACACAGTTGTGGCGCGACATTCATCGTGACGGCCAGGTTGTGTTCGGCGAACGACTCGACACGTTGGCGGACCGGGTCAATGCCTAAACCGATGCGCACGCGCCCGGTCAGCGCCGCACCTACGCCGGCAAGGCACAAGAATTCGCCGACGCGGTATGTGGCGCTCGAATCGGTCAACGAGCCGCCGGAGAAGACCATGCATAAGTTCTGGTCTTCGTGGGTGAAGCTGGCCGCGATGGCGCTGAGGTCGAGCGCGAGCTTCGACGTCTGCTGCCGTTGAAGACGACGGTCGAATACGAGCCCGACGACGTAGCGCAGTCAACGGCGACGAAGGCAGTAGAGCGGGCGACCCGATTCGCTCGGATCGCCCAGCGCGCCGCAAACTCCGTCACGTGAAATACGAGCCCTAGATGTGCTCGCCGGGGACGTTGTCTCTGAATGTGTTGAGGGTTGCGGCTGGGGGTTGACAGGCGCAGACGGGACAGAGCCGCAAGGTCAGGCGGCGAAGTCGGAGCCGAGATGAATCGGCACGCGACGTTCGTCATCGTCGAACACGGCGACGAGCTGGAGGCAGGCGTCGAGCGCGTCAAGGTACTAGCGGAGGGTCGAGACGCGTACGTCGTCGGAGTGTTCACGCTTGGAGATGGCCCCTTGGGTGACGTCGAGACGGCCGGCGCCACCTGGCGCGAGGACACGTCCACGGTCGCGGTGCTCACCTTGAACCCGGCGTTACTCAACACCTCCGCCGCCGCATCTGCGTTCTCCTGGCGCAGGTCTGCCAACACGACGTGCTTGCCATGGGGCTCGAGTCCCTGGTCACGTGCGTGCTACGACGAATGGGCAGTTGACCGTGGCTGCGGACGGGCGGAGAGTTGGAAACGGCCAAGTTGTGACCGCCACGCTTGGAGGTCGAGTCATGTTCCA
>JANMMQ010000078.1:0-1541 GCA_031373465.1 Ilumatobacteraceae bacterium
CGCGAACCAGCCGCCGGAACAGACTTCGATCCGTCGGCTGAGATCGGCGAGGAGATCCGCGGCCTCCGCAAGGCGAACGGTCTGACCCTGAAGCAGCTCGCCGCTGGTGCAGGAATATCGGTCGGCTATCTCAGCGAAATCGAGCGGAATCTCACGCGTCTTCCGATCGGCGTGCTCAAGGCGATCTGCGACGTTTTCGGCATCCACATGAACTGGTTCTTCCGCGCCGGCAAGCTCGGCCCAGCAGAGGAACGCGACATCGTCGTTCGGGCAGCCAACCGACCTCGCCTGTCGTTCACCGGGCTCGGCATCACCGAGGAGCTTCTTTCGCCGAACCTAACCGGTCCACTCGAAATGCTGATCAGCACCATCGCACCCGGCGCCGACAGCGACAACTACTCGCACGACGGGGCCGAGGCAGGTGTGGTCCTCAGCGGAACGCTCGAGCTGTGGATCGACGACGTCCATCTCCACCTCGATGCCGGCGACAGCTTCGCCTTCACCAGCACCCGACAGCATCGCTGCGCCAACGCCACTGACACGCCGAGCAAAGTTCTCTGGGTCATCACGCCGCCGCACTACTGACCAGGCCCCACAGGATGAGCGCCACGAGGGCTGCGCCGCTCGAATAACCTCACGTTTCGTTGTGCGAGAGGAGCTGTCGATGTCCGAGCTCGATTTGAAGCCAGCCGCCGATCAGATGGCTCGGTTGCTCGAAGGTGTACCCGACGACGCCCTTGATTCGGCGACGCCGTGTCCTCGGTATTGCGTTCGTGATCTCATCGGGCACATCGGTGGCTTCGCACTCGCCTTCAAGGCCGCCGCGGAGAAGAATCTCGGAGAGATGACTTCACAGCCACCTGCTGTCAGGCAGACGGTGCTGGAACCCGATTGGCGTGAACGGATCGTCGGCGACCTCGCGGCCCTCGTCGCCGCATGGCAGATTCCAGCGGCGTGGGATGGCATGACTCAGGCGGGCGGGGTCGACCTGCCCGGGGAGATCGCGGGACGAGTGGTGCTCGACGAACTGGTCGTGCACGGTTGGGATGTATCACGGGCGACCGGTCAGCCATTTCACTGTGACGACACCATGGCGGGCGAGGTCGAGGCAACCGTTCGCCAGTTCCGCGGCGACAACGAGGGCGAGGTCCCAGGTCTGTTCGGCCCGATCGTGCAGGTGTCCCCCGAATCGTCATCGCTCGAACGACTGCTCGGCCTGACCGGCCGGGATCCGGCCTGGTCGCCTAGCTGATCCGCAACCGATCTGCGCAAAGATCTACGCATGGACGAAGTTCAGGAAGCGCTGGAGACATCTGCCGCACACTTGCGCGGCCTCGTCGAGAACCTCGACACCGTGCAGTTGACCACGCGGGCGTACCCGACGAAGTGGACGATCGCCGACGTGATGTCGCACATCGGTTCCGGCGCCGTGATCATGCGACGTTCGATGGAAGCGGCTGTCGATCACACCGCAGTTCCTGATGGCTTCAACCAATCGGTCTGGGACGAGTGGAACGCGAAGGATCCGCAGGCCAAGGCGG
>JANMMQ010000142.1:0-5366 GCA_031373465.1 Ilumatobacteraceae bacterium
GGATGTGGTTCCCAGTAGGCAAGTCCGCTGCGCGGCTCGATCGGCGAGCCGTTGATCCGTTGGTTGACGACTCTCAGGTCGAGCACCACCTCGCACTCACCGAACTCGGCTTGATGGTCCGACGTAAAGTTGGCATAGGTGTTGGTGCCGAGGTCCGGATGCACGAGCGTCTGATCGTTCAACGCGTCGTCGAGATCGACCACCGCAGGCAAGGGTTCGATGTCGACGTACACCATCGCGCCGGCGTCGACCGCAGCGTGGCGATCAACTGCGACGACGGCGACGACCGGCTCGCCGACGAAGCGCACCTTGCCCTTGGCGATCAGCGGGCGTTCGCTGCCGGGCTTGAGGATCGGTTGAACATGCGGAAACGGCGGAAGGTCGACATCCTCACCGGTGAAAACACCCAGCACTCCGGGCATCTTCCTGGCGTCATCGACATCGTACGAAAGGATGCGTCCGTGCGCATACTCGCTGCGCACGAAGTGCACCCACGCCGCGTCGACCGGGACGTCCTCCACGTATGTGCCGCCGACGGTCAACATCCGCGGATCTTCGACGCGCTGCACGCGATTGCCGAGGATGCTGCCCACCTCTAGCGATCTCCCATGTGGGCCGAACCTAGCGGGTGCCGAGCTGCGGTTGAGTATCAGTCGTCCCGACAGGTGGAACCGGGTTGGCGCCATGAATTTCGTTTATCGTGCGCCCGTGCGTACGAAGGTGGCGATCGTCGGGGGCGGCCCCGCCGGCATGCTGCTGTCGCATCTGCTGTGGCGGGCAGACATCGACAACATCGTCATCGAGCAGCGATCGCGCGAATACGTCGAGGCTCGGATACGCGCTGGCGTCATCGAGCAGGGCACCAGTGATCTGCTGCGATCGCTGGGACTCGGTGCACGCATGGACCGCGAGGGCTTCGTACACGAGGGGGTGACGATCTCCAACGCAAGGTCACCGTTCCGCGTCGATTTCAAGTCGTTGGTCGATCGGGTTGTGATGGTCTACGGCCAGACCGAGATCCAGAAGGACCTCTACGACTCGGCCGTTGGTGCGGGCCGGCCGATCGTCTTCGAGGCCGAGAACGTGCAGTTGCACGACCTGGTTGAAGGGTCGCCCTCGTTGAGCTACGTCGTCGAGGGCGACGTCTCCACGGTGGAAGCTGACTACATCGCCGGTTGCGACGGATTCCACGGAGTCAGCCGTCACGCAATCCCCTCCGATGTCAGGCGGGAGTACGAGCGCCTCTATCCGTTCGGTTGGATGGGGGTTCTGTCGGAGACGCCTCCCGTCAGTCACGAACTGATCTACGCCCGGCACCCTCGTGGCTTCGCGCTGTGCTCGATGCGCAACCCGATGTTGTCGCGGTACTACGTCCAGTGCACCGCAGAAACCGATGCGTCGTCGTGGACCGACGATCAGTTCTGGGACGAGTTACGCCTCAGGATTCCAGAGGAAGCTGCTTCGTCGCTCGTCACGGGTCCGTCGATCGAGAAGTCCGTCACGCCTTTGCGCAGCTACGTCGCCGAGCCGATGCAGTGGGGCAGCCTGTTTCTTGCGGGCGATGCTGCGCACATCGTTCCGCCGACAGGCGCCAAGGGGTTGAACCTCGCTTTCTCCGACGTGTACTACCTCGCCGAGGCCCTGACTCAGCGGTACTCCAACGGCTCGACGACCGCGCTCGACCTCTACGGCGCAAAGGCTTTACGACGCGTGTGGAAGGCCGTGCGATTCTCGTGGTGGATGACCGCGATGTTGCACACCTTCCATGATGCCGGTGACTTCGAGCACCGCATGCAGGAAACCGAGTTGGACTACCTCGCTGGCTCCAAAGCGGCCCAAACGGCAATGGCCGAGAACTACACGGGCCTTCCGTTCTGAGCGGTCAGTACTCGGCCGGGGGTGCCGGCCCGACGGGTTCGTTCGGCGCCTGACGGCTACCTGCGATTGCGCCAGGCTTGCCACATCATGAGGCCATCCATCCCGAAGGGCACGAGCCGACTACCGTGCAATTCGATGGCCGACTACGACGAAGGCACGCGGGCTCGCAGCGAGGTGCTGGCTCTGTCAGTGATCGCAACGTACGCGCCCCGAGCCCACGAGGACCATCCACCGTTCCTGTACTCCGACTACCGATCGACCATCAAACGTGCACCGTCACACGATCTCGTCTCGATCGTCCAGACCCTCACCGAGACCACGGGTCCCGGTCCCGCATGGGCCGAGTTGAACGTCGACGACGCCGACCTCACCACCAACGCCGGCACCGGAGGCGAGGCCATCGGTCAACGCAGCATCCTCACCGGCCGTGTGCTCGACGACAGCGGCAACCCGATGCCCGACACGTTGATCGAGATCTGGCAGGCCAACGCCTGCGGACGGTACGTGCACTGGCGGGAGACAGCGTTCCCGGCCCCCCTCGACCCGAACTTCCTCGGTGTCGGGCAGACACGGACCAATGCCGACGGCGAGTACCGGTTCGTGACGATCAAGCCGGGGCCGTATCCGTGGGGGAACCACCCGAATGCGTGGCGCCCCGCGCACATCCACTTCTCGCTGATGGGTTCATCTATCGCCACGCGACTGGTGACGCAGATGTACTTCCCCGACGACCCGCTGTTCGACCTCGATCCGATCTTCCAATCGGTCCCTCAACACGCCCGCGACAGGCTGATCGCCGCTTATGACCACAATGTCACCGTCGAGAACTGGGCGCTCGGCTACCGATGGGACATCGTGCTGCGCGGCTTCGGAGATCCGTCTTGAATACAGCGGTCGGCCGTCAGACGCCATCCCAAACCGTTGGTCCGTACTTCACGATGCGTTTGTCGGCGGAGGGCGAGAACGTGCTGACCGCGCCCGAGACTGATGGTGAGCGGATCCGCATCGAGGGTCAGGTGCTCGACGGCGATCGCAAGCCCATCGAGGATGCGCTGGTCGAGATCTGGCAAGCCAACAGCATGGGGCGCTACCGCCATCCCGCCGACAATCGGTCCGACCCGCCGTTGGATCCTGCGTTCACCGGCATCGGCCGGTGCGCCACCGATTTCAAGACCGGCGCCTACTCCTTCGCGACCATCAAACCCGGTCCCGTTCCCCACCCTGCCGGTGGCATGCAGGCGCCGCACGTCAGCGTCACGATCCAGGCCAGGGGAATGCTGAACCCGACGTTCACCCGTGTGTACTTCGACGACGACGCGGCGGCCAATGCTTCGGATCCTGTGCTGCAATCAGTGCCCGCTTCGCGTCGCGCAACGCTGATCGCCGAGCGGGTCGAGACCAATATGTCGGTGCCAACGTACCGATTCGACATCCGCTATCAGGGCGATGACGAAACAGTGTTCTTCGATGTCTGATACGACGTTCTATCCGGGGTTCTCGACAGAGCCGATGGACACGATCTTCGCCCTGCCGGCACGGGTCGGCGCGATGGCCGCCGTTGAAGCTGCTGTAGCGACCGCGCAAGGCGCGGCCGGGCTCATCCCGGCCGATGCTGCCGACGCGATCGTCGCCGCATGTGCTGAACCCGTCCGTGTTGAGATCCTGGCCGAAGGGTGGCAGGTCGGCACACCGGTGCTCGGTCTTCTCGACACCCTCAGGTCGCGCCTGCCTGAAGGTGCAACGCAGTACTTGCACCACGGCCTGACGACGCAGGATGTCGTCGACACCGCGGCGATGGTGTTGGCGCGGCAAGCCCTGGATCATCTGTGGGAGTCGACGCGGGAGGCCACTCGATCACTGCGTGGGATCATCGATCGCTCCGGTGACGTGGCGACGCAGGCTCGCTCGTTCCTGCAACCTGCCGATGTGACGACCGTGGGCTTTCGTACGGCTCGGTGGCTCGACCAGCTCGACCAGGTGCGCCGCCGAACCGGATCGATCAGGCTTCCCGTGCAACTCGGCGGACTGATCGGAGACCGCATGGGTATCACGACCGAAGTTGTCAATGCTGTTGCGGCGAACCTCACACTCGAGTCGCGCTTGCCGTGGCACACCGATCGGTCACCCGTGATCAGAGTTGTCACCTACCTCACCGACATCGCCAGATGGGCCGAAAAGGTGGGCATCGACATCGCTCAACTCGTGCAGCTCGGCGAGGTCACGACGCGTGCTGGTGGATCCTCCGCTGCTGCCGGAAAGCGCAACCCCATCGACGCGATGCGAGCAGTTGCAGCGGCGCAGGCATGCTTTGGGATCGCCACGGTCATCACCCACGCCAAACCACATGAGCTGGAGCGTGGACTCGGCAGCTGGCACGCCGAGTGGTTCGCGCTGCCGCTCGTGTTTCAGACCGCGGCAGCATCGCTCGAATCGATCTCCGCTGCACTCGCCTCGTTCGAGGTCGAGCCCTCGGCGCTGGTCGTGGCCGACGACCGGCGCGCCTCGGCGGATGCCTTCGTCGCCGAAGTTCTGGCACACTCACCACCATGACGTCGTTCGCCACCACGTCCACCGGAACTCGCATCGCGTACTTCGTCAGCGGCAGAGAATGGCGACCACCGTTGGTCCTCACCCATTCTCTGGGAAGTGACCACGACATGTGGGATCCGCAGATCGAAGCACTGAAGGATCAGTACTACATCATTGCGATCGACAACCTGGGTCATGGCCAGAGCGATGTCCCCGCCGGTGACTACACGGTCACCGACCTTGCGGCAGTTGCGATTGCCGTAGCCGACGCAGCGGAGTTGGAGCGCTTCCACTACTGCGGTCTGTCGGTTGGGGGTCTCACAGGGTTGCAACTCGCCGTGCACCACAGCGATCGATTGCTGTCGCTCACGTTGTGCAACACAGGCGCGAAGATCGGTACGCCAGAGCTCTGGGATGAACGCATTCGAACGGCCAAGACAGCGGGCATGAGCGCTCTGGTCGACGCCGTCATCGCCCGGTGGTTCTCGCCCGACTTTGCCGAGCGCGAGCCGCAACGCTTCGCTCAAACGCGGGCGACACTTCTGGCAACCGACCCCGATGGCTACGCAGGCGTGTGCGCCGCAATCCGCGACGCCGATCTACGTGAGGACGTTGGTTCGATCACGGTCCCCACACTCGTGATCGGAGGCGAGAACGATCAAGCAGCGCCGATCGAGCAAGCGCGGTGGCTTCATGAGCAGATCGCCGGCAGCCGTCTGGTCGAGTTGAACGCGGCACACATCAGCAACCTGGATCGCGAGCCCGAGTTCACTGCAGCCTTCAGTCAGTTCCTGACCGAAACGTCACCGTAGGCCGAGAGCTAGTGCTCTGACCACGAACGTTCGCGCGTTATGCGGCGGTGGTTCGTGGGTGGCCCCATCGTCGTTGGGCTTCGCCTCGGATTTTGGCTCGGTGGCGGCGTTCGGCTTCGAGGACTTTCGGGTCGCGGGTGTGGGTGT
>JANMMQ010000146.1:0-3098 GCA_031373465.1 Ilumatobacteraceae bacterium
ATCCGCCCGCTGGGAGACGCCGCGCAGGCGGCCAAGGCCATCGCCGGCGGTCGACTCGACACGCGCCTCGAGAACACCGATGATCACGACCTCCAGTTGCTGTCGACCGCTTTCAACGACATGGCCGAAGCTCTGCAGAATCGCGTCGAACGCGATGCCCGCTTCGCCAGCGACGTCAGCCACGAGCTGCGATCACCACTGATGACGCTTGCTGCCAGTGTCGAGGTGATGCAGGCCAGGCGCGACGAGATGCCCGAGCGCGCCCAGGCAGCCCTGGACCTGCTCGTCGGCGACGTCACCCGCTTTCAGGGACTGGTCGAAGATCTGCTCGAGATCTCACGCTTCGACGCCGGCGCGATCCGCCTCCACCTCGAAGATCTGCTCGTCGCCGAGTTCGTCCGGCAGGCGGTCGCCGTCAGCAGCCTTCCGCAGACGAAGCTAACGGTCAGTGATCGTGCAGAAGGTCTGATCATGCACGGAGACCGTCGGCGGTTGGCACGAGTCGTGGCCAACCTCATCGACAACGCTCGCGTCCACGGTGGAGGTGCCCCCGAGATCAACGTCATCGAGGCCGAGGGCGAAGGTGAGCCACTGAACCATGTCTGGATCGTCGTCGAGGACCATGGGCCCGGCGTACCGAACGAGGAGCGAAACCTGGTCTTCGAGCGGTTCGCCAGAGGTGCCGTAGCGGGTCGGCGCTCGAGCAGCGACGGAGCCGGGCTGGGGTTGTCGTTGGTCGAGGAGCACGTGCGCATGCATGGCGGCAGGGTCTGGGTGGAGGACCGACCGGACGGCGAGCCCGGTGCACGTTTCGTTCTCGAACTACCTGCCGAAGAGGTGGGGGTCGGTTGACCACTGGGCGAACACTGCGGCGAGTTCTCACCGGCGCCATCGCTCTCGCCCTGGTTGCCGGTGGGTGTTCGATCAACGCTGAAAGCACACCACGAGACATACCGGTCCGCGACCGCGGCGACCTACATGCCGACTTCGACCAAGCCGCCGGCGCGGCCGTCGGATCCGGCCGCATCTACCTTCTCTCCCCCGAGGTTCTCGGCCAGGCTCGGACTCTGCAATCGGTGGCACGAGACGTCGGCGACACGGCGGTCAAAGCCATGCAGGCGTTGTTCGAGGGCCCGAACACCCAAGAACTGCAAGCGCTCCTGCGCTCGGCCATCCCAACAGGGACGCGATTGCTCGACGTCTCTCTGCAGGGCTCGCAACTGATCGTCAACGTGTCCAGTGAACTGCAGCAACTCACGGGTGAAGCGCTGATCGACGGCGTCGCCCAGATCGTCCTGACAGGCTCTGAGATCACCGGGGTCAACTCTGTGACGATCGCCATCGACGGAGCTCCCCAACAGTGGCCCGCAGGCAACGGCGAGCTGCAGAGCGCGCCGCTGACGCGCTACGACTTCCCGGGGCTCGTCGTCTCGTCGCAACCAGCGTTCCCGTCGGTGCCGTCCCCCACACAGACGCCGTAGCCGGCGGCTACGACAGCAGGAGCTTTCCGAGGCGGCGTGCAGCGACTGTCATACCGACGGCAGAGATCGCGAACAAGACGACGACCAATGAGCTGATCGGCCGGGCTCCGCGATCGTGCACGTCGGCGAGAGCGGCCTCTCCGTCGTCGGCGTACACCAGGGTTCGATCGGGCAGCACTTCGACTCGCTGCCCGATGCCCGTCACGTCGTTGTGCAGTGCACCATCTCCGTTCGGCGAGAAGCGCAACTCGAGCACCTCCCTGGTCGAGTGCTCCTCGATCAACGACCGCGGCGAGCCAGTGGCAACGATCCGGCCACCGTCCATCACGACCAGGCGGTCGCACAGCTGCTCGGCCTCATCCATGTAGTGCGTGGTGATGATCAAGGTCACTCCGTCGTGCTTCAGCCGGTAGAGGCGGTCCCACACGACGTGGCGGGCCTGCGGGTCCAGCCCCGTGGTCGGCTCGTCCAGCAAGAGCAGATCGGGCCGATTGATCAGCGAGCGCGTGATCGACAGGCGCCGCATCATCCCACCGCTCAACTGATCGACGATGCTGTCGGCGCGATCGCTGAGCTGCACGAATTCGAGGAGCTCCTTGGCACGGCGACGGCACTCGGCGCGAGGGATGTCGAAGTATCGGCCGTACAACACGAGGTTCTCCATGACGCTGAGCTCTTTGTCGAGCGTGTCGAGCTGCGGCACCACACCCAGACGTGCACGGATCTGGCGGCCCTCTTTCGCTGCGTCGAGGCCGAAGATTCGGAGTGATCCCGACGATGCCGGCGAGACGCATCCGATCATGCGCATGGTCGTCGACTTGCCGGCACCGTTCGGACCGAGGAAGCCGAACGCCTCGCCCTTGTCGACATCGAAGTCGATCGAGTCGACCGCGACGAGGTCGTCGTATCTCTTGGCGAGGCCGCGGGCGGTGACCAGTGCTTCGCTCACATGGGCGAGGCTAGCGAGCGAACCTCGTGCCTTCCCGGGAGTTATCCGAAGAAGATCTCTGCCACGTCGTGATACAGGTGCAGATCGACGTACCGAGTCTTGCCGACCGTTTCGTCGAGAGGAATTGTGGTGACGTCGGTGCCCCGCAGCACGGCCATCTTGCCCCACTCGCCGTTGTGCACGGCGTCGATGGCTGCGATGCCATAACGGGTCGACAACACCCTGTCGTAGGCCGACGGCGTGCCGCCCCGTTGCACGTGGCCGAGCAGCACCACGCGCGTCTCCAGACCGGTACGGGCCTCGATGGCGTGTGCAATGGTGTCGGCTATTCCGCCGAGGCGCACATGGCCGAACCGGTCGTAGATCTTCTCCCGGGTCGGCATGCTGTCCTGACTCGGCTCGGCGCCCTCAGCAACGACCACGATCGACGCATACCGTCCGCGTTCGTGGCGCCGGTGCAACAGCTCGCAGATCTTGTCGATGTCGAAGGGTTCCTCAGGGATCAAGATGGCGGTTGCGCCACCGGCAATGCCTGCGTATGTCGCGATCCATCCCGAATGCCTCCCCATGACCTCGACGATCATCACCCGGTCGTGGCTCTCGGCCGTGGTGTGGAGGCGATCGATGGCGTCCGTGGCGATCTGCACGGCCGTCGTGAAGCCGAAGGT
>JANMMQ010000150.1:0-17531 GCA_031373465.1 Ilumatobacteraceae bacterium
CCCCCTGTACCAACCCCCTCCCACCCCCGCCCGTGTTGCCTCGCTCGCCCCCCCCCCGCCCCCTTACATCAAAACCACCCGCGGGGGGGGGGGGCCCCCGCCCCCCCCCCCCGCCACACCACGCCGATCGAAGTGACACACGTCTACTTCGGTCGGCGTCTCTACATTCGCATAGCTTTATAGAGACGCATTCTTGAGACCTGGGGGGCTCCATGACAGCGACAGACGTACGAGTAGGCGACGAACCGGTAGCCGAACCGCCGCCCGTTCCACTCGACGAACGAATCTCACACCGGGGGCCAATGCGCCGGTGGCTGATCTCGCCCGAGATCGGAGCCTTGATCGGCGCGGTCATCGTGTGGACCTTCTTCTGGGGCAACGGCCAAACCTTCGGTGAGGCCGACACCACGCTGAACTGGCTCGATGTTGCTGCCCCTACCGGCATCATGGCGACCGCGGTCGCGTTGCTGATGATTGGCGGCGAGTTCGACTTGTCGTCGGGTGTCATGACCGGCGCTACCGCCATTCAGATCGGTCTGGTGTCGCGCTTCTTCATGGGCACCGGCGTCAACATCGGCTGGGCGATCGGGTCCGCCTTCCTGGCGGCAGCGGCGGTTGGCTGGTTCAACGGCTTCATGGTCAACAGGACCGGTTTGCCGAGCTTCATCGTGACACTGGCTTCATTCTTCACCCTCCGGGGCGTGATGTTGGTGATCTCGAAACGTCTGGTCGGCAAGGTCCAGGTCGACAAGATCACCGATCAGAAGGGTGCCAAGTTCTTCAAGGGCTGGATCGCCCACGAATGGAAGTTCACCGAGTTCGCGTTCCGCGACAAGCTGTTCCTCGGACTCGTCATCGCCGGCAGCGCAGCGTTCATCTACGGCCTGCTCGAGCAATCGTTCATCCGCCGTACATCGATCAATGCAGGCGGGCTCCCCGTAGCCGCGGTCGGCATCATCGCCGCCGTGGTCGGTCTAGTCGGCCTGTTCAAGACCGATGGAGTCGGCAACAATGCTCTGTTCGGTGTCATCTCTCTCGCCGGCGTGGTGCTGGCGATCGTTGGTGTAGCCCGTGCCCGGTGGCTCGATCAGAACACGTCCTCGCACACCACCCCGCTTCCCAGCGACGCGAGGAATCGGCTCCTCTTGGGAATGGGCCTGGTCACCCTGGCCTGCCTCATGCCGATCCCATTCGATCGACATCAATCGCAGGCAATTCTGAGCTGGACCTCAGACGGCCTACGCCCCGTCATCGCGATGGTCGCAGCAATTGTTGGCATCGGCCTGGCAGTGGGCACGGTCCTGCGCCAGTTGCATGAGAAGAAGAAGGCCTCCGGTTGGGGCAAGGTCGCTGTGTTCGCGATCTACTCGGGCCTGTTGTTCATGACACTGGTGATCTGCTTCCTGCAGCTCACCACGGTTCAGGCACTTCGAGCGATCGGCATGCTCGTGCTCGCTGGAGCCGGACTCACCCTGATGATGCTTGCACGGGGAACGGCCGGCAGGACCAACAAACGGTGGCAGCTCATCATCGGTCTGCTGGTCGCCGCTGCCATCGTGGTGCTCGGCTTCGTGGTTCGTGCCGACTCCGACACCGTGCGTTTCCGTACCGGCATGTTCGCCGCAATGATGATCGCCGCGATGGCCATCGTCGCCAACACGCTGGTCGAGTACTTGATGGAGAAGCGTGAGCACGCCAACGCCCACGCCGACCGCCTCGGCAAGCGCCTGCAGCTCATCGGCGGCGGTGCAGCCTTCATCGGTCTCATCATCCGTCTCGTCTGGTCGAACCTCACACCCGAGCACGCCCGCCAGGTCAAAGCCGCCGGCGGCAGCGTCGGACAGAACGTGTTGCGCGAGACGGTTGTGTGGTGGATCATCGTCGCGGCCATCGGTTCCTACATGCTCGTGAAGACAAAGTGGGGAAACTGGATTTTCGCTGTCGGCGGCAACAAAGACGCGGCTCGAGCCGTCGGTGTGCCCGCCGACCAGGTGAAGGTCGGGCTGTTCGTCACGGTGTCCCTGTGCGGCTGTCTGGCCGGCACCCTGATCGCTCTGCGCTACGGCACGGTCCAAGCCAACCAGGGCACCGGCCTGGAGTTCGAGTTCATCATTGCTGCCGTCGTCGGCGGATGCCTGCTGACCGGCGGCTACGGGTCCGTGATCGGCGCCAGCCTCGGCGCGGCGATCATGGCCATCTCCGTTGTCGGTGTGCAGACCACCAAGTGGAACTCCGACGGCCGCTTCGCGTTCCTCGGCGGCGTGTTGCTGCTCGCCGTCCTCGTCAACAACTTCATCCGCAAGAAGGCTCAGGAGGCACGATGACTCTCACCGACGACGAACTGGCGGTGGCCGACAAGGGCGAGCACGCGTTGCTCGAGTTGCGCAACATCAGCAAGTACTTCGGCAACGTCACCGCGCTGGAAAACATCACGACAAGGGTCGAGGCCGGGAAGGTCACCTGCGTGTTGGGCGACAACGGTGCGGGCAAGTCGACGTTCATCAAGATCCTGTCGGGCGTGCACCAGCCGAGCTCCGGCGAGTACACGATGTACGGCACGCCGGTTCACTTCACCACGCCGCGCGATGCACGTGCGGCCGGGATCGCAGCGGTGTTCCAGGACCTTGCTCTGGCACCGCTGTTGTCGATCTGGCGCAACTTCTTCCTAGGCGTCGAACCGATGCACACAGGCCTCCTCATGCGCAGTGCGTTCATGAAGAAGACGGCGAAGGAGGAGATGGCCAAGATGGGCATCGACCTGCGCGATGTCGACCAGCCAGTCGGCACCTTGTCTGGTGGTGAGCGTCAGTCGGTTGCCATCGCCCGGGCCGTCTACTTCGGCGCCCGCGTGCTGATCCTCGACGAGCCGACGTCGGCTCTTGGTGTGAAGCAATCGGGTGTCGTGCTGAAGTACACGCGCGCTGCGGCCGACCGTGGCCTAGGCGTGATCTTTATCACCCACAACCCGAACCACGCGATTCCGGTAGGCGACCGGTTCCTGCTGCTCAACCGCGGCCACAGCCTCGGCGACTTCGCCAAGGACGAGATCTCGCGCACCGAGTTGACTCGGCTGATGGCCGGTGGTGCTGAGCTGGAGCAACTCGAACACGAGATCGGTATCCGCTGAGACTCGATGACCGCGGCCCCCAGCTCCCTCGAGCTCCTCACGGTTGGTCGCATATCAGTTGATCTGTACGCCAACGAAGCCGGCGCCAGTTTCCTAGACCCTCAGACGTTCACGAAGTCGGTCGGCGGTACTGCCACCAACGTCGCCATCGCCGCTTCCCGCATGGGTCATCGCGCTGCCGTCTTCACGAAGGTAGGCGACGATCCGTTCGGCCAGTACGTGCGCCGGAAGCTCGAGACGTTCGGCGTCGACACGCGCTACGTGTCGACCCATCCGGTCATGCCGACCCCTCTGGCGTTTGCAGCGATGGACCCACCTGAGGATCCTCAGTTGTTGATGTACCGGTATCCGATGGGACCTGACCAGACGTTGCAGGCTTCGGAGATCGACCGGCAGGTGGTCGTCGACGTGCCCATCCTGTGGCTGACCGGTGCATGGTTCAGCAAGGCCCCGGCGAGAGATGCGTGTTGGGAGCTGCTGAAGATCAGGGATCGCAGACCTCATGTCGTGTTTGACCTCGACTATCGAGCCAACTTCTGGTCGAGTCGTGAAGAGGCCACCGCCGACATCAGTCCCGTGCTCGACCACGTCACGGTGGCGGTGGGCAACCGCACCGAATGCGAGGTGGCCGTCGGCTCCGGCGATCCACCAGAGGCTGCACGGCGGCTGCTCGAGCGTGGCGTGGAACTGGCCATCGTCAAGATGGGTGGCGAAGGCGTGATGGTGGCGACGGCTGAGGGCAACACCGTCGTTCCGCCGTACTTCGTCGAAGTCGTTTGCGGTCTTGGAGCCGGCGATGCGTTCGGAGGCATGCTGGTGCACGGTCTGCTCTCGGGCTGGGAGCCGGTCCGCATCGTCGAGTACTGCAACGTGGCGGGCGCAATCGTCGCCTCGCGACTGCTGTGCTCCGACGCCATGCCTACATTGGCTGAGGTCGAAGAAGCGTTGGAGGCCCGCCGTGTTGCTGGATGACAAGACATTCGCATCGCTGACCGAAACACGCGTCAGCGCGCCTCACCAGATCGCTGAAGCGTTGTCCGCACGGCGGCGAAGGTCGACGCTGACGCAGGACGGGATGATGTTCATCGTCGCCGCGGATCACACAGCCAGGGCGATGGTCGGCCTCTACGACGATCCGCTGGCCATGGCCGACAGGCGGTCGATGCTCGATCGCCTGCTGACCGCTCTCGAGCATCCTCGGGTCGATGGAGTGCTCGGCAGTGCCGAGATCATCGACGATCTCGTCCTGCTCGAGGCACTGCACGACAAGGTTGCCGTCGGCACGATGAATCGTGGCGGGCTTGCCGGCGCCAGCTGGACGATGGACGATCGATTCACGGCGTACGACACGGCGCATCTACGGGCAGCCAACCTCGATGCCGGCAAGTTGCTGCTACGGATCGACTATCACGACGCAGGCACCGTCCCGACGCTGGCCGCCGCGGCGCAGGCGGTGCAGGAGCTGAATGACGCCCGCATGATGGCGATGGTTGAGCCGATCCCGTACGCCAAGAACGACAAGGGCGAGGCCGTCTGGGACACCGATCCACTGGCGCTGGTCAAGGCGGTCGGTGTCAGCGCGGCCCTCGGCGGCTCGAGCGCATACACCTGGCTGAAGATCCAGGCGACCGCCGACATCGCCACTGTCGCCAAGGTCACGACACAACCGCTCTTGCTGCTCGGCGGCGCCCCGGGACCCGATCCCGAAGCAACATTTGCCCTGTGGGAGGATGCCCTGCATCAACCAACAGTTCGTGGACTCGTGATCGGGCGTTCGTTGCTGTACCCCGCGTCCGGCGACGTTGCGGCCACCGTCTCGCGGGCGGCCGACCTTGTCCAGCAAGCTGCCAAGGACCGCCAATGAGCCCATCACTGCATTATCCCGCCGGCACTCTCTCCGCCGGCGACCTCTCCGTTTCGTTGACCCCCTACGGCGCCGGTTGGACCTACACGGGGCTCTCCGTCGTTTCGTTGGCTCCGGGAGTAGAGCGCTCTATTGATCTCGGCGACAACGAAGCCGTGGTGCTTCCGCTGTCCGCGACCGAGGTCGCTGTGACCATCGGTGGGCAGTCGTTCAGACTCGACGGACGCATCTCCGTGTTCGACCGGGTCACGGATTTTGCGTATGCACCACTCGGAGCAACTGTCACGTTGAGTGCGGCCGGGGGTGGGGAAGTGGCCATCGCAACGTCGAGATGCGACAAGCGGCTGACGCCCCGCTACGGCTCGGCCGATGATGTCGCAGTCGAGCTCCGCGGCAGCGGCCCCGCCACCCGGCAGGTCAACAACTTCATGAGCCCTGAGGCATGGCCCGACGCCGACAAGCTGATGTGTGTCGAGCTGATCACGCCCGACGGAAACTGGTCGAGCTACCCACCGCACCGGCACGACGACTCGCCCGAGTGCCCCGTCAACAACGAAGAGATCTACTACTTCCGAATCGGGGTTGTCGGAACAAGTGACTACAGCCCAGAAGGGTTCGGCATGCATCGGACCTACACACCCGACGGTTCGATCGACGTCAACGTCGTGGTGCACGACGGCGACGTCTTCTGTGTCCCGCGCGGGTATCACGGGCCGTGCATCGCGGCCCCGGGCTACCCGATGTACTACCTCAACGTTCTTGCCGGGCCAGGTGGTGACCGGTCAATGGCGTTCTGCGACGACCCGACCCATCACTGGGTGCGCGACACGTGGGCTGATATGGCCACCGATCCTCGGTGTCCGATGACGACGAAGGATGGACGAACAGCGTGAGCACGACGATACGAATCGGTGTGATCGGTTTCGGATGGATGGGGCAGGCGCACAGCCGAGGCTGCCGGCGGGCACCCAGCTACTTCCTCGATCGGGACTACGAGCCCGAGTTGGTCGTCGTCAGCGACACGGTCGCGGCACGGCGCGACGACGCGGTGCGATCGTTCGGATATCAGCGAGCCGTCGACGACTGGCACGAGGTGACCCATGCCGACGACGTCGACGTGGTGTTCGTGACAGCGCCTAACATGTTGCACGTCGAGATGGTCGAAGCCGCTGCGGCAGCCGGCAAATCCGTGTTCTGCGAGAAGCCGGTCGGCGGCACACCACGTCAGACAGTCGCCGCAGAACGCGCCGCTCGTCATGCGGGCGTGATCACCGGCGTCGGCTACAACTATCGCTGGGCACCCTTGGTGCAGTACGCCAAGCAGTTGATCGACGACGGCGAGCTCGGCGAGATCACCAACTACTACGGTCGGTTCTTCTCGATGTACGGAAGCGATCCGATGGGCCTGCTGTCATGGCGCTTCCTAGTCGATCAGGCGGGACACGGCGTCAGCACCGACATCCTCAGCCACGCGGTCGACCTCGGCCACTACCTCGTCGGGGGAATACGCAAAGTGATTGGCACCGGCGAGACGTTCATCAAGCAGCGCCCGCTACCGACAGCAGGCGGCACGCACTACGACCGCGGCAAGCCGGGGGACCCAACGGGCGAAGTCACGAACGAGGACTACATCGGGATGATGTGCGTCTTCGAGAACGGCGCTCGAGGCACCTTCGAAGCATGCCGGTCGATGGTCGGTCCCGAGAGCCAGAACAGTTTCGAGGTGTACGGGACCAAGGGTTCGGTCGTGTGGAACCTCGAGAGGATGAACGAGTTGCGTGTCTACATCGCCGCTGAACACAAGCACACCGGCTTCACCACGGTCTACGGAGGCGATCGATTTCCACCACATGGGAACTTCGTGCCGGGTAGCGCCAACTCCATCGGGTTCGAGGACCTCGTCTGCATCGAGGACCACGAGTTCCTGCAGTCTGTCGCCGCCGGCCGCAAGTACGTACCGGGATTCACCGAGGCGCTGCAATACGTCTCCGTGCAAGACGCTGTGTTGCGCAGCTGGGAAACGGGCGCCTGGGAAGACGTCGTCTCACTGAGGGAGGAATGATGGGCACCACTCGACTCACGACCGCAGCGGCGATCGTCCGCTATCTCATTGCTCAACGAACAGTGGTCGACGATGTCGAGGTTCCGCTGTTTCCGGGGGTGTACGCCATCTTCGGCCACGGCAACGTCACGAGCCTGGGGCTGGCGTTGCAGGAAGCCGGCGATGCCATGCCGACCTGGCGTGGGCAGAACGAGCAAGGAATGGGTCTTGCCGCTGTCGGCTTCGCCAAGGCGACGCACCGTCGGCAGATCATGGTGTGCACGTCGTCCATCGGCCCGGGGGCGCTCAACATGGTCACGGCCGCTGGCGTGGCCCACGCCAACCGGTTGCCGGTGCTGTTCCTCGCAGGCGACACCTTCGCCAGCAGGTTGCCCGACCCTGTCCTTCAGCAGGTCGAGCACTTCGAAGATCCCACGATCACCGTCAACGACGCCTTCAAGCCGGTCAGCCGCTACTGGGACAGGATCATGCGGCCCGAGCAGATCATCCAGTCACTTCCGCACGCCGTTGCCGTCATGCTCGATCCCGCGGATTGCGGGCCCGCCGTGCTTGCCTTGCCGCAGGACGTGCAGGCCGAGGCATTCGACTTCCCCGACGAGTTCTTCGAGGCGACGGTCCACCACGTCGCCCGCCCTCGACCCGACCTCGGCCAACTGGCACGAGCCGTTGCTGCGTTGCGTTCTGCCAAGCGACCCCTGATCATCGCCGGCGGAGGAGTGCGCTACTCGCTGGCCGCCGGCGCGTTGAGCGCGTTTGCCGAGGCACACAACGTGCCGGTGGTCGAAACGGTCGCAGGACGCGCCTCTCTGCCGGCGACGCACCCGATGAACGCAGGTCCGGTCGGCGTCACCGGCTGCACCAGCGCCAACGAGTTGGCCGGTGCTGCAGACGTGATCCTGGCGATCGGAACGCGGCTTCAGGATTTCACGACAGGGTCGTGGACCGCCTTCGCTAGAGATGCGCAGTTGATCGGTCTCAATGCAGCCGTCTTCGATGCGGTCAAGCACCGTTCGTTGCCGTTGGTCGCCGACGCGCTCGAAGGGCTGCATGAGTTGGACCGCGAGCTGACCGGTTGGGTCAGCGCTGAGGATTGGGCTCTCCGCTCCAAGAACGCCACCGCCGACTATCACGCCTACATCGACAAGCTCGCCGATCCTGCGGCTGTCGGTGAGAGTGGCCGCCCGACCTATGCCCAGGTGATCGGTGCAGTGGACCGCGCCCAGCAGCCTGGCGACTACGTGCTTGCCGCTGCGGGTGGCTTTCCGGGTGAGCTGATCAACGGCTGGCGAGCGAAGGAGCCCGGCGACTTCGATTGCGAATATGGATTTTCGTGCATGGGATACGAGATCTCCGGGGCGTGGGGAGCCAAGATGGCGAGGCCGAACGACGAGGTCATCACGTTTGTCGGCGACGGTTCGTACATGATGATGAACAGCGACCTGTACAGCTCTGTGCTGACGGGCCACAAGCTCATCGTCATCATCTGCGACAACGGTGGGTTCGCCGTGATCAATCGGCTGCAGATCAATCAAGGCGGCGAGCCGTTCAACAACCAGATCGAGAACACCCGTCATCGCGAACTCGTCTTCGTCGACTTCGCGGCCCACGCGGCGGCGATGGGGTGCAACAGTGAGCGCGCCGCGACCGTGCACGAGCTCGAGTCCGCCCTTGTGCGGGCACGCCACAGCGACCGAACCACGGTGATCGCCCTGCAGACGGATGCATATACCTGGACCGGCGGCGGCGCGTTCTGGGAGGTCGGTGTGCCAGAAGTCAGCGAGCGTCCCCAGGTGCAGGCGGCGAGGGCCGCAATGGTCAGTGGACTTCAACAACAGAGGATCGGAACATGACGGGAAAACTCGCGGGCAAGGTCATCGTCGTCAGCGGTGGCACACAGGGTGTCGGCGAGGCGATTGCCCGCCAGATCGTCGCCGACGGGGCGGCCGGCCTGCTGATAGCCGGACGCAGTGCCGACAGAGGCGCAGCACTGGCCAAGGAGCTCACCGACCTCGGCACTCCGACATCGTTCGTCGAGGCCGACATGGCCGATCCTTCAGCACCGCGGGCAGTCATCGCCGCGGCTGATGAGCAGTATGGCGTCATCCACGGTGTCGTCAACGTCGCTGCGGCCACGTGGCGCGACAACGTGTGGACCGCTACACCGGAGGGGTTCGAGCAGATGATGGCGGTCAACGTGCGCGCACCTCTCTTCATGATCCAGGCGGCTGCAGAGGTGATGCGCCGCGAGGGTGTGGCCGGATCGGTGGTCAGCATCGGCTCGACCAGCGGCCACGGCGGCCAGCCGTTCATCACGAGCTACTGCATCTCCAAAGGCGCTCTGGAGACGATGACGCGCAACCTTGCGTACTCGCTGATGCGTCACAACATCCGTGTCAACGTGGTCAGCCCGGGGTGGATGGACACCGAATCCGAGGACGCGACGCAGCGCAAGTTCCACGGCGCAACCGATGGCTGGCTCGAACGGGCCGAGGCCGATCAACCGATGGGTCGGCTGATCAAACCGCCCGAGGTCGCAAAGGTCGTCGCGTTCTACCTCTCCGACGACTCAGGGATGCTGACCGGGAACATCGTCGACTACGACCAGTCCGTCATCGGCGCCGGCGATGCGCCGAAGCCCTCACTGCAGGAGACTCCTCAATGACTGTCAGAATTGCGGTGCTCGGCGTCGGCCGCATCGGCAGGATGCACGCCGAGCTCGTCTCCCGGCAGGTGCCGGAGGCGAGCCTGGCGATGGTCCAAGACATCAATGCCGACGCTGCGTCCGCGGTCGGCAACCAGTTCGACGTTGCGCACGCGACCGATGTCGACGAGGTGCTGTCATCCGCCGACGTCGATGCCGTTGCGATCTGCAGCAGCACCGACACGCATGTGCCGTTCATGATCGCCGCGGCCAAGGCAGGCAAGGCCATCTTCTGCGAGAAGCCGATCTCGCTCGATCTCGGCAATGTCGACGAGGCACTGGCTGTCATTCAGGCAAGTAGCGTCCCGTTCCAGGTCGGGTTCAACAGGCGATTCGATGCAGCGCACTCGTCGGTGCGCGATGCAGTCATCGACGGCTCGGTCGGCGACCTGCACATCGTCCGCATCACCAGCCGCGACCCGGCGCCACCACCGATCCCGTACATCGAGGTCTCCGGTGGCATCTTCCTCGACATGATGATCCACGACTTCGACATGGCCCGATTCGTCACTGGCAGCGAAGTGGTCGACGTCTACGCTCAAGCCGCGGTGCGCATCGATCCTGCCATCGGGGAAGCCGGCGATGTCGACACCGCAGTCGTCATGCTTCGCCACGAAAACGAGTGCATCACGACGATCGACAACAGCCGTCAGTCCGTCTACGGCTACGACCAACGGGTCGAGGCCTTCGGATCCGGTGGCATGGCGGCGTCGGAGAACCCGCTCACCCACACCGGCATGCGCAGGTCCGCTGCCGGCACGATCAGCCCGACGATTCCGTACTTCTTCCTCGACCGCTACATCCCCAGCTACGTCGAGGCGTGGAAGTCCTTCGTCGGATATGTGTCGGGTGGGGGTCCATCGCCCGTCGGAGCCAACGACGGCCGCGCGCCGCTGGTGATCGGTCTGGCGGCGTGGAAGTCGTTCCGTGAAGGCCGTGCGGTCCGCTGCGACGAGATCGGCTGAGGGCGTCTCTTCGCAGTGCCTCGTCGACCACCACCTTCGAATCTCGTGCGCGAGCTGGCGGACTTGTCGCAGGAGCTAGCGGCTCTTCAAAGCAGGATCGAGTTGATCGAGGGACAGCTCGGCGCCGCCGAGAACCACTTCTACGCGCCGCGTCCACCATTCACCACCGGCGACTCAGATGCGTTCATGCAGTTCTCGACGTGCAGCGCTGCCGACATCGTGAACCCGCGCTACGGCGAGATCTGCGACATGTTGAAGCATCCGGTGGACTGGCATCGCAAGTTGTGGGAATGGGTGTTCGTCGTCCACCACCTGCGCGATTCCGGGGTCGTGAAACCGGGAAGTCGTGGGCTCGTCTTCGGTGTGGGATCCGAGCGCTTGCCGGCCCTGTTCGCCAGCCTCGGTGCGGAGATCGTCGCCACCGACGCGCCGGTACATATCGCCGAGACGCAGGGTTGGACCGAGACAGGTCAGCACGTCAGCTCCTTGGCACAGATCCGCTATCCGGAGATCGTCGACGGCGATGTGTTCGATGCAAACGTGTCCTACCGCATCTGTGACATGACCAACATCCCGGAAGATCTCGAGGGCTTTGACTTCAACTGGTCGTCGTGCTGCTTCGAACACCTCGGCGACCTCGAGGCGGGCATGGACTTCATGATCAACGCCGTGGAGAAGACTTTGCGCCCGGGAGGCATCGCCGTCCACACGACCGAGTTCAATCTGTCGTCGAACGAGTGCACGGTCGAAGAAGGCGCCACTGTCATCTACCGGCGTCGTGACATCGAAGAGTTGATACGGCGGCTGCGCGATCGCGGGCACTCAGTGAAGGAGTTCACCGTCGCGCCCGCCGAGCATCGCTGGGACTTTCACGTCGACACCCCGCCGTACACGAGCAAGGTACATCTCAAGCTGTTGCTCGAGTCGTACGTCGCCACGTCCGCCGGCATCGTCGTGCAACGAGGCACCTGAGCACCTGCCCGGCAAGTCCGTGTCGGTTGCCAATCCGCTCCCAATCCGCTCCCTATCGGGCACTCGGGGCGGTCTCGCCTCAGCGTTTGAAGGTTGCGGCCCCGTATAGGGGCGCCAGTTTTCAAACGCAGTGGACCGGATCCGAGCGCGACGATCGAGGCAACCGCAACCCATCCCGCTGCACCCGAACGTCGACGCTTGAACGGAATACGTGGCACGAGTCAGGTGTCGGTCACGACTTCGGTACGTAGGCGGCGCGGGCCTTGTCGATCTCACGCCACGCTTCGTCGCGACCGGCGATGCCGGCGGTCGATGAGTCCTTCCCGGGCTCCAGCGCTTTGTAGACCTCGAAGAAGTGCTGGATCTCGCTGACCAGTTGTGGTGTGAGATCGGCGAGATCGTGGACGTCGTTCCACCGTGGCTCCTTCGGTGGCACGCACAGGATCTTGGCGTCCTCGCCGGCCTCGTCGCGCATGTACAGCACGCCGACCGGCCGGGCCGCGACCCACACACCCGGGTACACGGCGTCTTCCAACAGGACGAGGGCATCGAGGGCGTCGCCATCGCCCCCCAGCGTTTCGGGGATGTATCCGTAGTCGGCGGGGTAGGTGGTCGCGGTGAAGAGGCGCCGGTCGAGGTACACCCGGCCGGTGTCGTGGTCGATCTCGTACTTGTTGCGACTGCCGCGCGGGATCTCGATCACGACGTGGATGCAGTCGTCAGGAAGCGGACTTGAGACCATGGCCTCATGCTCGCATATCCGCCATCGGTCGTCGGATCGGAGCAAGTAGCGTTTCGGACGTATGGAGTTCCGTCGCATCACCAACCTGCCGCCGTACGTGTTCACGATCATCAACAACCTGAAGATCGAGGCACGGCGAGCTGGTGTCGATGTGATCGACCTGGGTTTCGGCAATCCAGACATCCCTTCGCCGCAGATCGCGGTCGACAAGCTCACCGAAGCGGCGCACATCGCTCGCAACCATCGGTACTCCGTCAGTCGCGGGCTGCCGAAGCTGCGCGAGGCGGCCTGCGCGCTGTACGAGCGCAACTGGGGCGTGAAGCTCGATCCGGAGCTCGAGATCACAAACACGATCGGCTCGAAGGAGGGCTTCAGCCACCTGATGTGGGTGCTCCTCGACCGAGGCGACGCCGCCATCGTGCCCAGTCCCAGCTATCCCATCCACATCTACGGCCCGCTGTTCGCGGGGGCAGACCTGCGTCAGGTGCCCATGCGCCACCTTGCCGACCCTCGTGTGCAAGGTGACTTCACCGGCGACTTCTTCGACAACTTGATCACGGCGTACGACGTCGGTTGGCCGAAGCCCAGAGTCCTGGTCATCTCGTTCCCGCACAACCCGACCGGCGCAGTCGTCGACCTCGACTTCATGCAGCGCGTGGTCGACTTCTGCCGCGAACGCGAGATGATCGTCGTTCACGACTTCGCATACGCCGACATCGGTTTCGACGGCTACAAGCCGCCGAGCATCCTCCAGGCCGAGGGCGCGAAGGAATGTGCCGTCGAGCTGTACTCCATGACGAAGAGCTTCTCGATGGCCGGCTGGCGATGCGCATTCCTGGTCGGCAACAGCGAGGTCGTCCAAGCCCTCGTCAAGCTGAAGAGCTATCTCGACTACGGCATCTTCCAGCCGGTGCAGATCGCCGCGACGGTGACGATGAACGAGGCAGCCGACTACCCGAAGGAAGTCTGCGCGATCTACGAGAGCCGGCGCGATGCCTTGATCGACGGGCTCGCTCGAATCGGCTGGGACATACCCAAGCCCAAGGGATCGATGTTCGTGTGGGCGCCGATCCCCCCGGCGTACTCGGAGATGAACTCGGTCGAGTTCTGTTCGCATGTCGTGCGCGATTGCGAGGTCGCCTTGTCGCCCGGAGTCGGGTTCGGGCCTGGAGGCGAAGGCTTCGCCAGGTTCGCCCTCATCGAGAACGAACGTCGCATCGCCCAAGGGATCCGCAACTTGAAGAAGGGCTTGCCAAAACTCGGTTGAGGGCGAAGCCGCTCAGCCGTACAGGGCGCGCACGTCGGGCGGCGGATGTGCTTCCGGGGAGGTGCAAGGGTTGTCGATCGGCCCGCCGACGAACCACGGCTTCGGGCACGGTTCGAGGAACAGGTACGAGATCCAACGCGACAGGTAATCCGCTGCACCGAGTGCTCCAGTCGGCTGGTAGTGGATGCTGTCGGGGACGAACCATGAACGCACCGGCGCGCTGTAGTCGCGCCAGTTGGCGATGAAGACATCGGGGTAGGCGCCACTGGCAGCCTTCTGCAGCAAGGTCGCGTTGTTGGCGATGTACGAGCCGTTGTTGTCGCTCCCCGCGCGAGTCAGGCCGTCGCGCAAGCGATAGGTCATCCAGATGATGCGGACGGCACCTTTTGCTCGTGCTGCATTGACGATGACGTCGAAGTTCTGCCCGAACCCGTTGCTTCCCTCGTTGTACCCGGTGCCGATGATCACTGCGTCGAACTGGCCGGGGGCGCTCTGGATCGCCTCCAGGGCGGTGTCGGGCGTGTTGCCGGCCAGGCTGTGGCACGACGCCCGGACCAGGCGCCGGCATGACTCGGTATCGAGCACGTACGTCATTCCGCCGATCGCGTCCAGTGCATGCGAGTAGAACTTGATCCCCTCGAGTGACGAGTCGCCCATGAACAGCACTCGCGGCACGGGTGGAGGAAGCGTGGGCGTTTCCTGGACCCGATTCCCGCGGGCGGCCGCGGCACCCGCTCGTGCACCATCGCCGACGCCTGGCAGAGCCGATGCCGCCGAGGCAAACAGCAGCGCTGCGCAGGTTGTGAGGGCGATGACCGTGCTGCGGGTCACGCCGTGCCGATCCAGCCGCGCGAACGCTCGACTGCGCGAAGCCACGTGTCGTGACCGAGATCGGCGACTGTGCGATCGGGCTCTGGTTCGAAGGTGGCGTCGATCTGCCAACGCTCATTGATGGCGGCGACCGACGGCCAGACGCCTTCTGCCAGGCCGGCAAGATACGCAGCACCGAGGGCTGTGGTCTCTTGATCTATGGGGCGCTGCACGGTGACGCCCAACTGATCTGCTTGCATTTGCAACAGCATGTCCATGACGGACGCGCCGCCATCGACGCGTAGCGCTGCCAACTTGGTGCCGCTGGCGGCAGCCATGGCCTCGACGACATCACGGGTCTGGTACGCCATGGCCTCGACGACGGCGCGCGCCAAGTGGGCCTTCGTCGTTCCCCGCGTGATGCCGACGATGGTCCCGCGTGCGTATGGGTCCCACCACGGGCTTCCGAGCCCGGCGAATGCCGGCACGACGTACACACCACCGTTGTCCGGTGAGCTGGCAGCTAGCGGGCCGATCTCCGCTGCAGAGCTGATCAGGCCCAAACCGTCGCGGAGCCATTGGATGGCCGCGCCGGTGATGAAGATCGCTCCCTCCAGCGCGTATGCAACCGTCCCGTCCGCCAGTTGCCAGGCAACAGTGGTGAGCATCCCTTCGGTCGGCGGAGGGCACGTGGCACCGACGTTCAACAACACGAAGCTGCCGGTTCCGTACGTGTTCTTGGCCATTCCCGGTGTGAAGCAGGCCTGACCGATGAGGGCCGCCTGTTGGTCGCCGGCCACACCGGAGATGGGAATGCCATCGGGACAACCCGGAACCCGGCGCGTCTCACCGAATCGTCCGCTGGACGGCATCACTGCCGGCAGCGCCGACATCGGAACGCTGAACAGCTCGCACAGCTCGAACGACCATTGCAGCGAACGGATGTCGAAGAGCATGGTCCGGCTGGCGTTCGTGGGATCCGTCACGTGGACCGCACCCGCAGTGAGCTTCCAGATCAGCCACGAGTCGATCGTGCCGAGGGCCAGTTGATCGTCGACCGGGATGTCGCGTTCAGCGAGCAACCACTCGAACTTGGAAGCGGAGAAGTACGGGTCGAGCACCAATCCGGTCGTCTCGCGCACCGCCGGCAGATGCCCGGCTTCGCGCAGACCCTCACATCGATCCGCGGTTCTACGGTCCTGCCAGACGATCGCAGTCCCGTAGGGCTTGCCGGTGAGCCGGTTCCAGGCAACGACCGTCTCACGTTGGTTGGCGATGCCCAGCGCCGCGATCGAATCGGAACCAACCTGATCGACCACCTCGCTCAAGGTCGTGCAGACCGCACTCCAGATCTCTTCTGGGTCATGCTCGACCCAGCCAGGTCGCGGGTAGATCTGCGTGAACTCGCGATAGGCCGCAGTTGCCTGTCCACCCGTGGAAGAGATGGCTCTGCTGCGAACACCGGTCGTACCGGCATCGATGGCAACAACGCAGCGCTCCACAACACCTTCGGGCGACACGGTGTCAGCGCCGCCGCTTCTTCGTCGACCGGTTTGGGCGTTGAGACGGGCCCGTGCTGGTGCGCCTGGTCGGCGCCGGCCGCTGCCGTGCAGACTGGCTGGTCGCTGCCGGCGCGTTGGCGATGGCACGTCGTTTTTCACGCGCCTGGCGAATCGACTGGCGTTCATAGCCGAACTTCGACAGGACGGCCACAAAGCCCACGTAGAACAGCATTCCGATGAAGAGACCGACGAAGGTGCTCGGCTTCGTACCGTCGGCGAGGAACACCATGGCCAGAGCACCGATCACCAGGAAGATCCCGGCCTCGCGCAGCAGTCGTTGCCACGGGACGGGCCGGTTTGCATCCCAAGCCAAATGGATCTCCTCCTTTTCGGTCGCCGTGCCCTACCCTGTGCACACGTGCGCGTCGGCATTTTGACAGGTGGCGGTGATTGTCCGGGACTCAACGCGGTCATCCGGGCGATCGTCCGCAAAGGCGAACTGAACTACGGCGATGAGCTCATCGGGTTCCTCGACGCCTGGGACGGAGTCCGCGAACGAAGAACCATGCCGCTCGACGTTCGCTCGCTGCGCGGCATGCTGCCCAAGGGCGGCACGCTGTTGGGTACACGACGTGGCAGCCCGTACGACGCACCGAACGGTCCGGAGCAGGTGGCCGCGACTTTTCGCGACATGGGCATCGACGGGCTGGTGGTGATCGGCGGCAACGGTTCCCTGACCGTTGCCTGCAAGCTCCATCACGATCTCGGTCTACCGATCGTCGGCGTACCGAAGACCATCGACAACGACATCGTCGGGACCGACATGACCTTCGGTTTCACCACAGCCGTGCAGATCGCGACGGACGCCATCGATCGCCTGCACACGACGGCCGAGAGTCACGATCGCGTGATGATCGTCGAGGTCATGGGCAGGCATTCGGGATGGATCGCCACGTACGCCGGCATTGCCGGCGGCGCTACCGCGATCTTGATCCCGGAGGAGCCTTTCGATATCGAGAAGGTCTGCGAGCTGTTGCACCGGCGCCACGAGCGCGGTCGGTACGCGTCGATCGTGGTGGTCGCCGAGGGCGCCGAGCCGCGCCTGGACAGCATGCCGACGCGGGAGAAGATCTACGACCGGTTCGGGCACGTGCGCCTGGGCGGGATAGCCGACACCATTGCGCATGCCATCGAGGACCGCAGCGGCCTGGAGACTCGCGTGGTGCTGCTCGGCCACGTGCAGCGCGGCGGCACTCCGTCGGCCTTCGACCGGGTGCTCTCGACCCGGTACGGCATCGCGGCCATCGATGCCGTGCACAACGGCGAGTGGGGCAAGATGGCCGTACTGCGTGGCACCGATGTCACCACGATTCCCCTCGATGAGACAGTGGGCAAGACCCGATACGTCGATCTGCACCTATATCACGACGTCGCGGAGATCTTCTTCGGATAACTCCCGGGACGGCACGAGGTTCGCTCGCTAGCCTCGCCCGTGTGAGCGAAGCACTGGTCACCGCCC
>JANMMQ010000321.1:0-2786 GCA_031373465.1 Ilumatobacteraceae bacterium
CATCGACGAGGTTCAGCACCCCACCGTCGCGGCGCGACTCGGAACCAGGATCGGCCGGGCGGGCAGTGACTTTGCGTTCAGCCGCGTTGAGGTCACGGGCGAGGATGAACGGTGTGATCTCCATCAGATCGCCCGATGTCGCGGCAGCCGAAGCGAACTGAACCGGCACCGATGCGCCAGCGCCGATGCGGACGGCGCCGCGCCCCGGCGTGTGCAAGGAGATCTGGACCGGATCGCGGTTACCCATCAGAGCGACGGCCTCGGTTGTGTCGTTCATGCGAAGCCCGATCCGGATGTTGGCGAACGACTTCAGCGTGTGTTCGATCGATCGGGAGAGCTGGCCGGTGGCGACGATCAGGTGCAGGCCCAGATGGCGAGAGCGATCAGAGATTTCGATGAGTTGTGGCAGGAACGCGGCGTGCCGTGTGACGACATCATCGGCGTCGTCGAGCATGATGACCAGACGGGGGATCGGTTGCGATTCACTGTCGGCGCCCCTGCCACCGTGGTCGGCCAGTGCACGCGCCCGGCGGTTGACCTCGGATTGCAGCGCACGCAGCAGTCGAGCTCCGCCGTGCTCGTCGAAGTTGTCGACGAAACCGACGACGTGGGCGACAGCGGCAAAGGCGCCGAACGACGAGCCATCCGATGGCTCGACACAGATGATGTTGACAGCCGATGGGTCGTTGGCGGCCATGAGCGAAGAGATGATCGTTCGCATCAGGTCCGTCTTGCCGGACCGATTTGCTCCCACGATCAACACGTGCGGGCCATCCTCGGCGAGGTCGAGCTCCACGGGCCCCGACTCGCCAATGCCGACAGCGACCCGCAGTCTGCGACCCTTGCGGCTGTTCTCCCATCGTTCGGCGATGCGGCCGGAATCGAACCCGTCGGGATCGATCAGCGAGGCCAACGAGACCATCGGCGGCAACAGCGGCTTGGCGGACTGCTGCACGGTGTGGTCTTCAAGGGGGCTGAGCCGTCGCGCCGCGGCGACGGCGACGTCGTGTTCGAGGACGAACGGCACGACATCGGTGATCGTCGGCCCGCTGATCGGATAGTCGACCTCTGCGGCGCCGTTTGCCTCGATTCGAACCACGGTGGTGCACACGGCGGGCACGTCGTCGGCCCGGTCGGTGATTGCCACGAAGCGCACGGGAAGTTGTGCTTCAGCGAACAACCCGCGCAACATCGCGGCACGGCCCCGCCATAGAGCCGGGTCGTCGATCACGGCCAGTGTCAGGCGGCTCGGTGTGATCGGTCGGCCGAGCGATTGGATGCTGGCGACAACCGCGGTGAGTGTGCGCTGGGAGTTGATCCAGTCGGTGAGCGCCTCGTCGTCGCACAGCAGTTGCACGCCGTGCGACCCTCGGGCGTGCGGTAGCCACTTGATCCATTCCCAACGTGCTGCGCCGGCGGCTGTGGCCAGCACGACGACATCGAGGTCTTCCGGGCTGTGGGCCACGCATGCCTGCATCACCAGGGCCCGGGCCGCGGCGCGGGCCTGTGGGGGTGTGCCGGCGAAGCCGATGCCGCGCTGATTGACGAGATCGAGAAGCACGGGTGCCGACGGCAGGATCGCCAGATCGCGACGGTCGACATCCAGACCTTCCTCGGGAGCCCATCTCTGGTCGGCGAGCCCGACGCTGAACACGAACGCGTCGTCGTCTGCCGGTCGGCGCTCCCAGAGGCGCTCGGAGAGCTGTGTTGCCCGCCGCACGACTTCGGCCAGATCAAGGTGGGTCCGACGAAGGCTGTCGAGCTCGGCTTCGTAGGCGGCTCGCGCTGGGTCCACAGGGGCGACCGGCGGTGGCGATGGTGTCGCTTCGGCTCGACTCCGACGGCTGCGAAGCCGTCGGCTGCCGTTTCGTCCGCGACCATCAACGTCGGGCTCCGGCGCCTGCTCATCGCGCGATCCGCGAATGAAGTTGAGTTGCCCGAGCGCGGTCGGCACAAGGGTCGCGGCGCGGTCCTCGCTCGGGCCATCGAGCCTGAACACGCGATGCCCGATGCGAAGACGTTGCTCCTCCCATCGAGAAGGGTTGTTGGCCGGAAGCCCGTCGAGGTCGCCCTGATTTGCAGCAACGGTCACCTGACTGGAGTGCTCGACGACGATCTCGCAACGCGGCACGAGGACTTGGTTGAAGGTCAGTGGGCTGACGTTGGCACGACGCGCCGTTCCCAGCGAATAGCGCCCGGGCTGCAGTGGTCGACGATTGCCCCCGCCTTCGCCCGCCGCCTGGACCAGAGTGACCTCGGCCTCGCCGGCTCGCTCCAAGGGGGCGACGAGCTCTATCAGCGATCCGGTGACGAGCCCGGCGGCGCTCAACAGCGTTCCCATCGGTGTCGGTCGACCGTCGACGTAGACGATGCTCGGTGGAGCGGAACTGAGCACGCGACCCAGCAGGTCACCGATCGTCACTGACTCGTGGGCGGCGTTGACCGAGATCTCCCCCTCGCCCTGTGGTGTCGAAACGATCAGATCCATGAGTGCGGGCGCGACCGTAGATCCGGGAGGGGCGCGAAGACGTACACGGGCCTCATGATCTTGTTATCGGTACGACTGGTCCACGAGATAACCTCAAAATTCAAAACAGCGTCAAGTTCTGACCTTCCCAATGTGGCGGTACCCCCCGCCAGGATAGATGAGCGATAGCATCACCGCCCATGGCGGACCAGGTAGCCAGCGTATTCCACGCGTTGATCGACAACGTCGAAAGCATCGTGCGTGGCAAAGCCGAGGCCATTCGTCTGGCGCTGTGCTGCCTCCTGACTGAAGGCCATTT
>JANMMQ010000165.1:0-4987 GCA_031373465.1 Ilumatobacteraceae bacterium
CGAACAGGCGACCAAGGTCGACGCGCTGCTGCAGGAGGTCGGCATCGATCCCTTGCGTGCCGCGGAGAGCCAGCCGCACCAGTTCTCCGGCGGGCAGTGCCAACGCATCTCCATCGCCCGCTCCTTGGTGCTCGATCCGACGCTCATCATCTGCGACGAGCCGGTCAGCGCCCTCGATGTCAGCGTGCAGGCTCAAGTCCTCAACCTGCTCGAAGATCTCAAGGCGAAGTACGGGCTGACCTTGATCTTCATCGCCCACGATCTCGCAGTGGTGAAGAACATCAGCGACCGCGTTGCAGTCATGTACCTCGGCAAGATCTGTGAGGTCGCCCCGTCCGATGATCTCTACCGTGCACCCGCGCATCACTACACGCAGGTGCTGCTCAATTCGATTCCCGTCGCTGATCCCACGGTCGCCACCGCGCGAACCGCGATCGAAGGAGAGCCACCATCGTCGGTGTTGCCGCCGCCCGGGTGCCGCTTCCATCCGCGCTGTCCCGCTGCCGACCACACCTGCCGCAACGAGGAGCCGAAGCTGCGCGAGATCGCATCGCACCACTTCGTGGCCTGCCACCACCCCATTCACGGCGACCCGATCCACGGTGATGCGGTTCCCGTCGCGGTCGGCCAGTTAGGCGACGCCCTCAGCTGAGTCGAGCACGGTCGTCGATCGTGCGAGCACGTGGTTGATAGCAATCGCGGCGAGGATCACGATCGACGGCTCGGCAGCGGACCGAATGCGATGGCCGCCGTAGATCAACACCGTTGCGGCCAATGCGATCGCTACAGGGATCAACAGAACGGCACGATCGCGCCGCCGTGTGAGCTTGGCGCCGAACACGGCGAGCGGGGCGAGAATCCAGAAGGAAACGATGCACGCCCACGACGCCCACCGTTCTCGCTCCTCGCCAACGTCACCGTGCACCATGTTGTGGAGCGCGAACAGGTCGAGAGACCTGGCGACACGTTTGACCTCGATGTTGGGAAGCCTGTCGAGGTGATGGCGGACGTAGCTCAGAGCCTCGCGACGCTGTCTAGCCGATCGCGTCGATGGGTCCTCGTCCAGTTTGGTCCCTGGATCGTCGAGCACGCAGAACAACGACCACCCGCCCTGTGCCGGACCGTAGTACGTGTCCTCGCAGTTGGCTCCCAGCAATGCCGGTCCTTCATTCGTCGTCAACAGCACCGGTCGATCGAAGCGGACGATGTTGAAGATCAGCCAGGGCAGCACGGTCGCGACAGCGACTCCAGCGGCAGTCGCGACATGAGACCACGGCTTGGCGCCGGATCTCCGGGTGACCGTCCACATGACAACAGCCGCCGCTGGCATGAAGAGCGCCACCTCGCTGCGAGCGAGGGTGCCCAGGCCCATTGCGAGACCCACGAACGCTGCGCTGCGCAGCGCCGGCTTGGCGGTCCATACCAGCAAGGCCCACAGCGTCAATGAGATCATCAGGCAGCTGACGCTCTCGGACATCACCAAGCCGTCGTTGACCCAGAGGTTCGGGTAGAGCGCTGCGACGGCTGCCGCGATCATGCCGACACGGTTGCGGTCGGCGCGATCACCGGCGACGCGTCGTGCGATGATTCCGACGATCGCGATGGTCGCCGTGCCGCAGGTGACCGTGACGATCCTTTGGAGGTTGACCGGATCGTTGCCCCAACTCACAACGGCCATCAGCGCCGAGGTCAAGGGACCGTGCTCGGCGCCGGGTTGATCGACGAACAGTTCCCGATACCAAACACCATGGGCCAGCTGGCGGGCCTGGATGCTGTAGTACAGGGAATCGTTGAGTTGGAGCGGGAGGTTCCACTTGCTGACGGCGAGGCGAACGATCCGCAACACCGCGCCGAGGGCCACAATGATTGTCAGGCTCTTGCGGAAGTCCTGCCCGACACTGGCCTGGCCCACGACGGTCTCGCCCACGACGGGCGAGGCTACTGCTCTCGCAGCTGGGCTTACCTGAACCATGGGGGACCCACTTGCTACCGTAACCTCGTGGCGAGAAGTGTGACCGACCCGAGAACTCGAGATGTCACCAATTCCACCGCGCAATGCCTCTCTGCGTATCGGTTCGGTATGGGCGACCCCACGACCAGGCTTGCGAGCGGAGAGTTCTGGCGAGCAACCTTCACGCCCGACGGTCCCGGCACGCTGCGCATCGGCTGGAACGTCAACGGATTGGATGCGGAAGCTTGGGGTTCCGGACGCGAGTGGATGTTGCAACAGGTCACGGCAATGACAGGCTCCCTCGACCCGGGTTTCGAGTTTCGCGTCGGGCATCCCACCGTGTTACGCGCCCAGCGCAACCACCCCGACGTGCTCTTCGGGTCCAGCCGCATGTTGTTTCACGAGTTGGTGCCGACAATTCTTGGTCAACGGATCACGGCGGGCGAAGCCATTCGCCAATGGCACCGCTTGTGTCGCCGACTGGGCAAACCGGCTCCCGGGCCGAACACTGATCTCTTGCTGCCACCGTCGCCGGCCGCTCTCGTCGGCAAGCCGGCGTGGTGGTTCCATTCGTTGGGCGTCGAGGCCAAACGAGCCGAGGCGCTGCGAACCCTGGCGAAGCACGCCGAAAAGCTGTGGGGCTGGGCGCAGCTGCCCGTGCCCGACGTGCACACCAAGCTGGCCCTGCTGCCTGGGATCGGTCCATGGACGATCGGCTCGGTCATGGCCTCAGCAATGGGTGATCCCGACGCCGTCGCGGTCGGCGACTTTCACCTCAAGAACCTGGTGTCTTTCGCCCTCTCCGGCGAGCCTCGCGGCACGGACGAGCGCATGCTCGAGCTGCTCGCGCCCTATGCCGGCCAGCGCGGCCGAGTCGTTCGCCTTCTGCTACTCGACGGCCACAGACCACCGTCGTTCGGCCCGCGCAAGCGCATCCTGCCCATGGCAAGGTGGTGATGGCAAGGTGGTGATGGGCAGCCTCTGTTAGCTTCTCGTCCGGCCCTCCCGGCCCTCCGACCACGATGACAGAAACTCTCGTACCACAGCTCGCGACCACTGACGAAACGTCGGCACTCTGGTACCGCACCCTGGCCAAGGTCGGACTGGTCTACATCTTCTCGCGCCTGTGCGTGCTCGCCGGCGCGGCAATCGTCGCCGCCGAACTGCGCACCGACATCAATCAGGTCAAAGGCCTGCCCGATGTGCCTTTCGCCGACCCGCACATCGCCGGGCGTCCGATACCGACGTCGGCTCTGTCGCCGATGCTCGATGTGCTGTCGTCGTGGGACGGCATCTGGTACTTGCGCATCGTCCGCGACGGCTATCCCCGCCACGTGATGCCGCACGTCACGTACTTCGTCCCCGACGCCCGCGCTGCGTTCTTTCCCGCGTATCCGTTGCTTGTCAGGTTTGTCGACAAGCTGTTGCCGGGCGGCGATACGACCGCAGCCCTCGCCACCAACTTCATGCTCGGCGCGCTGGCGATCTTTCTGCTCGGCATCCTGGCCAGACGGCTGTACGGAGACCAAGTCGCGGCAAAGACAATGGTGCTCGCGGCGATGTTCCCTGGCAGCTTCGTCCTGTCGTTCGCCTACAGCGAGGCGCTTCTGCTCGTGTTCGCCATGGGCTGCCTGTGGTGCTTGATGTCGGAGAAGTGGGTTTGGGCCGGCGTCTTGGCGGCGCTCGGCACGGCGACCCGACCAAACGGTGTGGCACTCGTGCTGGCGTGCGCGGTTGCTTCGATCATCGCCATTCGCCGCGAGCGGAAGTGGATATCGCTGACCGCGCCACTGCTTGCTCCAGGCGGGTTCATCGCGTTCCAGATCTGGCTCGGTCACCACACGGGCGAGGCGGGCGTGTGGTTCCGGGTGCAGAGAGAGGCGTGGGCCGAGGGCGCCAGCTATGGACTGACGGCGCTACGCAGAACGTTCGAGGCGTTCACGAGACCCTTGACGTCACCGACCAACATCATCACCGCCGCCACCGTGATGGCGATGCTGTTGATGTTCTACTTCGCGTATCGGAGGCGGCTGCCACCGGCGATGCTCGCTTACAGCGCCGGAATCATCGTGCTGATGCTGATCCCCAACACGGTCACTGCACGGCCGCGGTTCCTTTACACGGCGTTTCCCCTGTTCATCTCGGCGGCCGCGTTCCTGCACTCTGACCGTCGCGATTGGTGGCCGTACGTGATCGGCGCGTGCAGCGCGGGTTTGGTCACCCTGACAGCTCTCTACGGTGTCTTCGGGGCAATTCCGTGAACTGGCGGCGTCACGCGTCGGGCCAGCGGCTCGGCGTGTGGGCGCTGGCGCTCCTGGCTTACGCACCGGCCTTGTTCGCGGCACCAGGGCGGATGCCCAGTGATACCAAGCTGTACCTGTATCTCAATCCCGGTCGGCTGATCTCCGACGCTCCCTACACGTGGGACAACCGTCAGTTCGCCGGATGGGTGCCGCACCAGACCGTCACCTACCTGTGGCCCTCGGGGCCCTGGTACTGGTTGTTCGAGCAACTTCGTGTGCCGGACTGGATCGCCCACCGCCTGTGGATCGCGACGTTGTTGTTCGTCGGCGGTCTCGGAGTGCGTTGGGCGGCGCGACATCTCGGCCTGGCCGGCGCCGGGGCCATCACGGCCGCATTCGTCTACCAACTCTCTCCGTACATCCTCCCCTACCTGTCGCGCACTTCGTTGATGTTGCTGCCCTGGGCATCGCTGGGATGGTTGGTCGGCCTCACGATCAGATCGGCGACCCGCACGAAGTGGCGCGACCCGGCCATCTTCGCTCTCGTGATCCTCACCGTCGGATCCCCCAACGCGACGGCACTGGCGATGATCGCCCCTGCGCCGATCCTCTGGTTGGTACACGCGGCCTGGCAGCGATCGATCTCGTGGCGACGGGCCATGGCAACAGCGCTAAGAATCGGAGGGCTGAGCCTCGCAGTGTCGCTGTGGTGGATCGCGATGCTCGCGGTCCAGGGTCGCCACGGCGCCGACGTGTTGTCCTACTCCGAAACCCTCGAGGCCGTTTCCTTCAC
>JANMMQ010000167.1:0-5341 GCA_031373465.1 Ilumatobacteraceae bacterium
ACCTTCTCACCGAACATGCTGGTGTTGTAACGAGTCAACTCATCGCTCATGTTTCCGAACTGCAGCATCGCGCAGAGGTGTCCGATCCGAAGCTCGCGAGCTGCCTCTTCGAGCTGCTCGCGGACCGTGTCCGGACCGCCGATCACGACATAGCCGTTGTCGACCATCTCGTCCCAGGTGAGATCGTGCTTGGCCTGTTTGATACGGGCCACTTGGCGGATCTGCGAGTTGTACCGGGCACGCACCGATCCCTCGGTGACGTATCCGGGTGCGTCGGTGAAGCCCGGGTAGACGTGCAGCGACCGGTTGAAGAAGTACTCGGCGGGTTCGCGGTACAGCTTGTAGGCCTCGGCGTCGGTGTCGGCGACGCCGATGAACTGGGTGACTGCCAAACGATGTGGGTTGTCGTCCCTGCCGTGAGCTTCGACTCGTTGCCAGTACCCGTTGACGGTCTCGCGCACCATCTTGTAGCCGTAGTACGTCAGCGCGCCGTAGACGAAGTCGTTCTCGGCGCAGAAGTCCCATGTCTCGACCGAGCCGCCGCCCGGGATCCAGACCGGCGGGTGTGGTTGTTGCCATGGCCGCGGGACAGGATTGACGTAACGCTGTTGGTTGAACCGCCCGTTGAAGGCAAACGGCTCGGTCGCCTGCCACGCCTTCATGATCAGTTCAATGCCTTCGTAGTAGCGAGGGCGCAGCGAGCCCGGGTTCATGCCGTAAGAGTGGGTGGTGTCCATCGCCGTCCCCACCGGGAAGCCGGCGATCAAGCGGCCTCGGGAGAACAGATCGAGCATCGCGAACTCCTCGGCCACACGGATCGGCGGGTTGTACAAGGCGACCGAGTTCCCGAGCACGGTGATGGCGGCCTGCGATGTGCGGTTGGCAAGAATCGCTGCAATCAGGTTCGGCGACGGCATCATGCCGTAGCCGTTGTTGTGGTGCTCGTTGACGCAGATCCCGTCGAACCCGCAGTCCTCGGCATAGACCAGTTGATCGATGTAGGTGTCATACGTCTCGGCCATCACGTCGCGATCGAACAGGGCCGGATCGATGTCGACCCAGACGCTGCGGTGCTTGGTGTTGAAGTCGTCCGGCAACTTCGGGTAGGGCATCAGGTGAAACCACATCATCTTCATTGCAGCGATTGTCCCAAGCGATGGGCGATCAAGTCCACGACCTGCTACGACACGGATCATGTCCCGCTTGGTCATGATGGGAGCCATCGGTGGTACGGTCGCAGCAATGGATCTGCGGCGGTTGACATACTTCGTCACGGTCGCCGAAGAGCAGCACTTCGGGCGTGCCGCAGCTCGGCTGCACATGACGACTCCCCCGCTCTCCCAGCGCATCCGCGAGCTCGAGGACGAGCTCGGCCTGAAGCTGTTCGAACGCTCGACCCGTCAGGTCCACCTGACGCCAGCAGGTTCGCGACTGTTGCACGAGGCACGAACGACGCTGCGCGCTGCCAAGCGTTTGACGACGCTCGCCGACACGTTGCGGCGCGCCGCTGACTCGACCAATCAGCCGTTGACGCTCGCCTACTGCCACGGAAGTGAGCACGCGGCATTGGCCGCGGCGCGCAAGTTCCACGACAAACATCCACACATAGCCCTGCACCCTTCGGCACTGACGTCGTTGCGAATCTTCAAGGATCTGCGCGATGGCCGGCTGACGGTCGGGTTCGTGCACCCGCCGGTCCCCTACCCGGACCAGTTGGCCTCACAGTTGCTCGCCCGTGTCGCGTTCGATCATGTTGCCGTGCCCCAGAACCACCCTCTGGCCAAGCAGGCGGTTGTCGATGCAAACGATCTCGATGGCCAACCGGTCCTGCTCGTCGAACGCGAGGAAGCACCGACGTACCACGATGCGACGCTGGCTTACTGCGCGGCGCTCGACGTGCGTCCGGCATGGGTCATGCACCCCGCCACACAGGTCGAGCGAATGCTCGACATGGTGGCCGTGGGTTCCGGAATCGGTTGGCTCAATGCGTGGCAAGCTGCGCACGTGAGCCGTGATGGTGTCGCGATCCGCCCGCTGCGACCCGCGGAGCGGTTCGACGAGTTCTACCTCGTATGGCGCGTGGACGATGATTCGAAGCCGGTCCACGACTTCGTCGAGATCGCCATGGAGGCCTGCAAGGCATGACTGTTCAACCGAGTGTCAACGGCCGGCTCGCAGGCAAGGTGTGCGCCATCACCGGCGCGACGGGCATCGCCGAAGCCGCTGCGGAGCGCTTCGCCGCCGAGGGCGCGCGGTTGTTCGTGGTGGCGTTGCGCGAAGAGGACTGCCGCGCGCTAGCTGACCGCATCGGATCCATCGCCGAACTGATCTGGGTCACGGCGGACCTGACGGACGAGGCGGAGGCGGAGCACGCGTTCGTCCACTGCGTGGAGGCGTTCGGTCGGCTCGATTCGCTGCTTGCGTGTGCCGGCGGCAGCGGTCGCCCGTTCGGCGACGGGCCACTGCATTCCACGTCGCTGCAGTCGTGGAACACAACTGTTGCACTGAACCTCAACACCGCGTTCCTCAGTTCGCGCGAAGCGGTCAAGATCATGCTCGACCAGCCGAGCGGTGGTTCGATCGTGTACGTCTCCTCCGTGGCAGCGACCAACCCCGTTGCCGGAGCCTTCAACACACTTGCCTATGCCGCGGCCAAAGGCGGGATCAACTCATTGACGCTCAACGGGGCTTGCCAGTACGGCGCGGCCGGCATTCGCTTCAACGCGATCCTGCCGGCGCTCACACTGACGCCGATGGCCAAACGAGCCGCAGCGGATCCGGAGACGCTCGACATCGTGAAGGCGCGAATGCCGGTCTCCGGCGGCGGACCATTGTCAGCCGACGACCACGCCCAAGCGGCACTGTTCCTGTGCAGCGACGAGTCGAAGCACATCACCGGCCAACTCATCCGCGTCGATGGCGGATGGGGCGTCAACTAGCCCCGCCGAGGCCCTTGCGAATCGTCAGTGACGAAACTGCGGGGCAGCGGTGTGAGTCCGATGTTTCCGCAGGCGCGACACCCGACTCACACCGGCTCGACGAGCGGCGGCCGAGCCCGTCCCGAATCGTCAGTGACGAAACTGCCGGGCAGCGGTGTGAGTCCGATGTTTCCGCAGGCGCGACACCGGGCTCACGCACCAGCCGGGTCACGGTCCCAGGCGGCGGCGTACCTCGGCGGCGGCGGCCATCAGGCGTTCGGCGACATCCGTCGTGCGAACCGTGTTGCCGGCGAGCCACAGCACTGCGATCGCACCCTCGTCGGCGATCGGGACCGCGATGGACGCCATTCCCGGGATGACCTCGGCCTCGCTCTCGGCCCAGCCGAGGGCGCGGGCGCGGCCGACCTCGGGGCGCTCACCCGCAACCGGAGCGCGGCCGGCGACCAGAGCAAGTCCTGGAGCGCCTCGGTCGATCGAATGTCTGGTGCCGGGCCGATACGCAACGTGTGCATCCAGTGAGGTCGGCTCGACGCTGTCGACAGTCACAGCCTCGTCGCGATCGGCGACCACGAGGAAGGCCGTCATCTGCAGGTCTTCGGCGAGGTTCGCCAACACCGGTGCGGCAGCAGCACGCAGCGAGCGGCGCACACCTCGGCTGAGCACCGCGAGGTACGGACCGGCCGAGTAGTCACCGTCGGAATCACGTTCGATGAGGTGCCGGCCCTCGAGCGTTCGGAGCAAGCGGTAGACGATCGAGCGGTGCAGACCAAGTGCAGACGCTGTCGTGTCGACCGAGACCGCACGATCAGCCGCAGCAACGAATTCGAGGCACGCCAGGCCGCGATCGAGGGTCTGAGATAGTGCTAGATTCTCGTTCGACATTCGAATCATTCGTTCGATTATAGAACAGACACGCTTGGAGTTGCGACATGGGAGCACGTACCGGCCAACAGGTCCTCGATCGATTGCGAGAGCAGCCACCTGCGCTCTGGGTGGACGGTGAACTTGTGCAAGACCCGACGACGCATCCGCGCACGTCGAACGCCGCACACTCGCTCGCCGCGCTCTACGAGTTGCAGCACCGGCCGGATCTCATCGACACGATGACCTTCGAATCGCCCACCTCGGGAGATCGTGTGGGCATGAGCTTCATCGTGCCGCGCACGCGCGAAGACCTCGAGCGTCGGTCGGAGATGCACAAGGTGTGGGCCGACGCCTGCCTCGGATTCATGGGACGAATGCCCGACTACCTCAACGTCAACCTGATGGGTGCGGGGACGGCCGCCGACTACTTCGGGCAGTGCCGGCCCGAGTTCGCCGACAACGCTCGCAACTACTTCGAATACATCCGCGAAAACGATCTGGCCCTGACACACGCACTGACCAACCCTCAGGTCGATCGGCGCAAGCAGGCGTACGAGTTGGACGATCCCTTCATCGCGCTCGGCGTTGTGCGCGAAACGTCCGACGGGATCATCGTGCGCGGTGCGCGCATGTTGGCGACCCTGCCGATCAGCGACGAGATCCTGATCTTCCCGTCGACCGTGGTGAAAGGTGGCGACGAGATGAAGCCCTACGCGTTGGCCTTCGGCATACCCAACAACACGCCCGGTCTTTCCTTCCAATGCCGCGAACCGCTCGACATCGGCCGAAGCCACAAGGACCACCCGCTCGGCTCTCGCTTCGACGAGATGGATGCGATGGTGTACTTCGACGATGTCCTCGTGCCGTGGGAGCGGGTCCTGTTGATGAACGACGTGGACCTGGCGAACCGGGCCTACGCCGAGACCGGTGCTGTCCTGCACATGGCCCACCAGGTGGTCAACCTGAAGATTGCCAAGACCGAAGCGTTCCTCGGCGTGATCCAGGCTGCCATCGACACGATCGGATCCGGCGACGCCCCGCACGTGCAGCATATGGTCGCCGAGGTGATCATGATCCTCGAGATCATGAAGGGCCTGAAGATCGCCAGCGAGGCGGGAGCCTCCGTCAACAAGTACGGAGTGATGACGCCCGCACGTCCGCCTCTCGACGCGGCACGCAACTGGTACCCCGGTGTCTACAAGCGATTGGTCGAGATCATGCAACTCGTGACGACCAGCGGGCTGATCACGATCCCCACCGAAGCCGATTTTCAAGGGCCACGTGGAGCAGACATCGCCAAGTACCTGCAAGGCGCCAACAGCTCAGCGGACGAACGCGTCGCGTTGTTCCGGTTGGCGTGGGACATGTCGATCAGCGCGTTCGGTGGCCGGCAGTCGCACTACGAGCTGTTCTTCTTCGGGGACCCACCGCGCATGAAGCAGGCCCTCTACGGGATCTACGACCGCGGCGAGTGCGTCGAGCGAGTCAGGTCGTTCCTCGCCGATACGGGCTGGCCGCAAACCGCGCTCGCCGACTAG
>JANMMQ010000224.1:0-20222 GCA_031373465.1 Ilumatobacteraceae bacterium
CTGCTCGGCCTGGATGGCGATGTCGGTTGCTTGGCCGCGCAGGCCGGCCAGTGGCTGGTGCATCATGATTCGCGCGTTGGGCAGCGTGTAACGCTTGCCCGCGGCGCCGGCGGTGAGCAGGAACTGGCCCATCGATGCGGCCATGCCCATGCAAACCGTTGCAACGTCGCACGAGATGAATTGCATGGTGTCGTAGATCGCCATGCCGGCGGTGACCGAACCACCCGGGCTGTTGATGTACAGCCAGATGTCGGACGTGGCTTCCTCGCCCTCGAGGTACAGCAACTGGGCGCAGATCTGGTTGGCCATGTCGTCGTTGACATCGGTGCCGAGCATGATGACCCGGTTCTTCAGCAGCCTGTTGAACACATCGCTGCGTGGATCGAAACCCGGATCGAGCGCCATGGGAAAGGTGTCGGACATGGCGCCCACGCTACCGCCCACGGTTGCTCTCACGTTGGGTACGCCACGCGGCGACCACCGTCTCTTCGTCGAGTGGCATGACGGTCGACGGAGGGCCGTCGGCGCCACGGCGATTGATCTCGCGGATGCGTTCGTTGATATCGCCGACGATTCGTCTCACGACGGTCTCATTGGAGGCTCGCGCGATTGCCTGCCGCGCCGCTTCCAACTCCTTGCGCACGGCCAGCGTCGAGGGGAGGTAACTCAGCCTTTCGCGTCGAAGCTTGGCCTTCAGCCACCAGTCCTCGTCGCGGTGGATCTCGCCCTCAGTGGTGACGATGCCGTCCAACGGTTTCCCCTTACCGGGCAGATGGTCGAATTCGCCCCGCTCCATCCCGGCTCGGATCTGCTGCTCCACCCACGATTCCCAACTCGCCCCCGGCGGCTTGCGGCGTCCCGTCACCTTCGGACGCCGCTGAAGATGACCGCGACACGCTCGCTGGGGTCGACCTGATCCATCGCCGCGAGCAAGCCGGCGAGCCCAGCGGTGCCGGTGTGCGACGCATCGATCCCGGTTGTCTCGCGGCCCAACTCGTTAGCTCGGAGAACCTGCGCCTCGGTCACTACGATCGGCGATCCGTTTGCATCCCCCATCGCCCGAACCACCGGGACCCAGTCGTAGGTCTCGTCGTCGAGGATCCCGTCGGCGGCGGAGAGGCCGACGTGTTCCCACGGCCACATGCATTCGCTCCAGTGCTTGGCAGCCTCTCTCGGTCCGCCGACTTCAGTTGTCTTGGCCCAGGCTCGGGGCAACGGTGCGCAACTCTCGGTCTGCACGGCGTGGAGACGAGGCATCGGCCCGCTCATGCCGAAGCCGCTGATCACGGACGCGGCGAACGTGCCGGCGCCGACCTGCACGAAGACCCGGTCGAGGGGCGGACCTTCGACTTGCTCCTCGAACTTGCGAGCCATCTCCCACCCGATCGAGCGCCCGCCGTCGAGACACCACACGTTCTCTGTTCCCTGCACCGTGAACGGAATTGCTCCAGCCGCGACCGCCTCGCGGAAGCGGTGCATGCATGGATCGCCGGGAGGATCAGCACCCGTTCGCGGGCACGGCGCCATGTCCCCTCCCAAGACATGAAGCCCGGCCAGCACGACCGGGTCGGCGTGCGGAGGAACGAAGACGCGCAGCGGCCACTTAGCGGCAGCAGCCAAGGTCGCCGCGGCATATGCCGCGTTGCCACATGAGGCAATGGCGAGCGGTGGCCGATTCGAGGCGCCCGACCATGGAGCCATGCCCATCGACTCGGCGGTGAGGATGTGCAGCATGATGGTCATCAAGTGCCGAGCCTTGTGGCTGCCCGCCACCTGACCGGTCTCGTCCTTCACCCAAACGCCGCCCTTGGAGTTGAAGCCGAGGGCGTTGCTGAGTTGCCCGGCGCGTTCGAACGGCGTCACATGGAACCCCGTTCCCGCGACAGTGCTGATGTCTGCGTCGACCTGTCCGATCAACGCGATGCGAGCCTCGTCGGTCATGCCATGCGCTGCCGCGAAGCTGTCCCACGCAAGGTACGGACGAAACGCGACGAATGGGTTGGCGTCGTCGGTACTGCGCAGAGGCGCGATGCGTTGCACGATCTGGAGAGCGTGATGAGGATCATCCGCGCTGGCGTTCGGGCATCGCCAGATCAGCGGCTCGGCCACGTCGACGTGCTTGCCGCACACGGCACACGACCACCCCGCCACGACAGGACCCAGCATTGTTCAGCCTGCCGCGACGCCGGCGTTGAACTCGCGGATCATCTCGTCCCACACGGGCAGGAATCGGCGCAGGCCCCGCCAGAAGTCCTGCGACCGGCGTGCCTCGAACAGTTCGAACGGTGTGCCCTGCTGCTCGACCCACGTGTAGTAGCCGAGGTTGAACATGCGTGTGCGGTCGCGTTCCGAACACTCGATCGCGTTCGCCGTGGAGACGTTGGCGAGATGCTCGCCCCACACGGCTGCGGCATCGAGGTTCGTGAACCCACCACCGAAGTCGCGCGCCGTGATCTTCTCGCGCTCGCTCGGATACAGCGCGGCTCCGTCCGTGGCCACCGTTATCAATGCGTCGTCCGAGCCAAGGTCCAGCAGCTTGGCGGTGGTGATGGCTGCAAGGACGTTGCAGATGCTGCTCAGGCCGAAATGAGCGAGCGTGTTCAGCACCGACTGCGGAACGAGACGCCGGTCGGCGAGGTACCCGAGGCCATCTTCGTTGTTGAACATCACCTGCAACTGGTCTGTTGCCCGATCACTGACGGCTACGACCACGTCGGTGTTCATCATGTTGTGGATCAGCGGCACGTGCTTGTCGCCGATGCCTTGGATGTTGTGCTCGCCAAAGCCGTTCTCCAGAAGCGTCGGGCACTCGAGCGCCTCGACGGCAACGATCTTTGTCCCGTAAGTGTCCTTCAACCGGTCCCCCGCGGCGATGGTGCCGGCCGACCCGGTGGCGCTGGTGAACGCTGCGAGACGGAGGTCGCGTCCGCTTGCCGCCCTCACGTGTTCGAAGACATGGGCAAACGCACGCCCTGTCACCTCGTAGTGGGCGAGGTGATTGCCGAACTCGCAGAACTGATTGAGGACGAAGTTGGTCGGATCCTTGGCCAACGCGTTGCAGGCGTCGTAGATCTCTTTGACGTTGCTCTCGGTCCCGACCGTCTTGATCACGTCGTCGGCAGGGTTCGCACACCACTGGTCGAGCCAGTCGAACCGCTCCTGACTCATCCCAGCGGGCAGTATGGCGACACCGCGACTGGCCATGATCCTGCTGATGGCGATCCCACCGCGCGCGTAGTTCCCCGTCGACGGCCAGATGGCCCGGTGCCGAGTCGGATCGAACTGACCCGTGACGATTCGCGGCGCCAGACACGAGTACGCCGCCAGGACCTTGTGAGCCGTGATCATCGGGAAGCGATCGCCGAACACCACGATGATGGGGCTGTCGACGCCTGTCAGGCTCTTCGGCAGGACCACGTGATCGGGCACCTCGACGCGACCCCCGGCAAGGTCGTTGTACCAATGCACCCGCCACAGGTTTCGCGGGTCAGGTCCGTTCTTGTCGGCGTCGCCAATCGCGTTGGCCGCGATGGACGACGGATCGGCCAACTCGGCGAACGTCGGCAAGGTGATGCTCTGCTCGCGAAATCGACGGACGCTGTTCTTCACAGCGTTGCTGTCGACGACGCGATCAGCGAGGCCGAACTGGTTCTCCAGGGCGACGGCGATCTGCTCGGCATCGGTCTTTTCGAGGCTGATCTGGTCAGGGCTCATGATCTGAACATTTTGTCAAGGAGCGGCGGTTTTCCACCCCAGTTGCCCTGTGAATCGATTATGCAAGTGGTCACTTCTGAAATGGCATACCGGCGGTAGAATTCTCCGAGTGGCAGAGCTGACCGACACGAAGCGCCGAATCGTCGAACGGCTGAAGCGCGTCGAGTCGGCAACGGCCACCGACCTCGCCACCGAGTTCGGGCTCACCGATACCGCGTTGCGCCAGCACCTGGATGCCCTCGAAGCGGCGGGCATGGTGACTCGTTCGATGACTCCCACGGAGCGCCGCGGGCGCCCACCCGTGCACTGGCAGCTGGCGCCGGCCGCGGCAGCGGCGTTCCCCGACCGGCACGGCGAGCTCACCGTCGACCTCATCGATTCAGTGCGCACGACATTGGGCGAAAAGGCGCTGGACCGCGTGATCGCGGCACGGTCCGATCGCCAGGCCGCCGGCTACACGTCGGCCTTGGCCGATGCCGCCGACGTCAGCGAACGCCTGCAGCGATTGGCCGACATCCGGTCGCGGGAGGGGTACCTCGCAGAGGTGCTCGAGGACGACGACGGGTTCATCTTGGTGGAGCACCACTGTCCCATCCGAGATGCCGCAGCGTCGTGCGGCGCGTTGTGCCAAGCCGAGATCGACGTGTTCCAACGTGCCCTCGGTCCTGACGTGAAGGTCACCCGCACACAGCACGTGCTTGCGGGTGATCGCCGATGCGCCTATCGCGTCGAGGCGGCACCTTCCTGACCTGAACACCAGAGGTAACGTTCCGACCATGGCTGACTTCCTCCTCGGCGGGCAGATCGACCCGGTCAAGCACCAGCGCACGCAGTCGCTGACGACAATCCCATCTGGCGATTTCACGACGCACGGAGTGATCGTCGGGATGACCGGCTCTGGCAAGACGGGCCTCGGGATCGTTCTGGTCGAAGAGGCGCTCAGCGCCGGAGTGCCCACGTTGTTGATCGACCCGAAGGGTGATCTGACCAACCTCTGTCTCACCTTTCCGCAACTGACAGCGGCCGAGTTCCAGCCATGGGTCAACGAGGGCGACGCCGCGAAGGCGGGCCAGTCGGTACCCGAGTTCGCCGCGGCCCAGGCCAAGTCGTGGACCGAGGGTCTCGCATCATGGGGCTTTACGCCGGATCGCATCGCCGCGCTTCGCGACAAGGCCACATTCACCATCTACACACCCGGATCGAATGCCGGGGTTCCGATGAACATCGTCGGCTCGCTGCAAGCCCCGGCGGATGTCAGCGATGCCGAGGTCATCGGCGACGAGATCGAGGGCTTCGTCAGCGGTCTGCTGAGCCTCGTCGACATCGACGCCGATCCGCTGTCGAGCCGCGAGCACATCTTGCTGTCGAACCTGATCCTCAACGAGTGGTCGGCCGGGAGAAGCCTCGATCTGCCGACGCTCGTCGGGTTGATACAACAGCCTCCGATCCGCAAGCTCGGTGTTTTCGAGCTGGATCAGTTCTTCCCGCAGAAGGATCGCCTGGCGTTTGCGATACGCCTGAACGGTCTGCTGGCGTCTCCCTCGTTCGGAGCGTGGATGGTCGGTCCCCCACTCGACATCGCTTCGATGCGCAGGACGTCTGATGGGAAGCCCCGCTGCGCGATCGTCACCACCGCACATCTCAGCGATCAGGAGCGCCAGTTCGTCACGACGCTGATCCTGTCGAAGTTGGTCACGTGGATGCGCAAGCAGAGCGGCACCACCGACCTGCGCGCGTTGCTGTACATGGACGAGGTCGCCGGCTACCTGCCGCCAACCGCCATGCCGCCGACGAAGAAGCCGATCATGACGCTGATGAAGCAGGCACGGGCGTTCGGTGTCGGCGTCGTGTTGAGCACCCAGAACCCTGTCGACGTCGACTACAAAGCGCTGTCCAATGCCGGGACATGGATGATCGGCCGGCTGCAGACGGACCAGGACAAGCAGCGCCTGCTCGACGGCATGAGTGCGGCCAGTGGCGGCGTCGATGTCAAAGAGGTCGGCAACACCATCGCCGGTCTGGCCAAACGCGAATTCGTGTTGCGTCGCGCGGGAAAGGACCATCCCGAGGTCTTCACGACGCGCTGGGCCATGAGCTACCTCCGCGGCCCGCTGACACGAGACCAGATAGCAGCGCTCATGACCGGCCAGAAATCCGATTTGCCACCTGCAGCTCCGACATCCGCGGCAGGGTCCGCGACGGCGAGCGACGCGAGCCGAAATGACGTCGGCCGAAGCGAATCCGAGCCCAGCCCGGCCCCCGGCAATGCCGTGACGACTACCGACGACGAGACGGCGGTGCTGCCCCAGATCGCGGAGGGCGTGATGGTGCGTTGGGCCGACGTGGCAGCGCCGTGGCTGGCCACGATCGGAGGCGATTCCCGCGGTGCGCGATACGAGGCAGCGGTCGTTGCTCGGGTCGCCCTGCGCTACGACGACGAGAAGGCCGATCTCGTGCACGACGAGGAGTACGAAGCCGTGGTGTTCCCGATGAGCGAACCGGTCGACGCGACGAGAGCAGTTGCGGTGGACTACGACGATCGCGATCTGCAATCGCTTGCACCGAACCCGTGCATCTACCGACTGCCGAACGTAGCTGTCAAGGACAAGGCGTTCTGGACCCGTATCGAACGCGACCTGATCGATCACCTCGTCAGGTCGCGTTCGGTCGACCTGCAGACCAATCGCGATCTCAAGATGTTCAGCCGTCCCGGCGAGACCGCTGAGGACTTCACCGCTCGTTGTCTCGCTTGTGCCAACGATTCGGCCGACAGGGAAACCGCAGCGCTTCGCGACAAGTACGGCGACAAGGTCAGCCGGTTGCAGACACAGATCCAAGCCGCAGAGGATCGAGCGGAGATGTTGGGCACTCAGCGCAAAGGTCGGCGCAGTGAGGAGATCTTGTCGACGGCGGGCTCGATCCTCGGTGGGCTGTTGAGCGGGCGCCGCAGCCGCGGCGGGATCCTCGGATCTGTGCTCGGCAAGGCGGGCAGCGCCGCCGGCCGCCGCACTCGCACCGCGGCAGCAGGTGATCGCCTGGACGCGGCCGAGAACAAGCTCGAAGGCTTGCATCGACAGCTCGAGGAGCTGGAGACCGAGTTGACCCAGGAGGTCACCGACATCGACGCCAAATGGATGGCGACGGCGAAGAACATCTCCACGTTGCAGGTCGGGCTGGAACGCACCGACGTCAACGTCACCCAGCTAGCGCTGGTCTGGGTTCCCGTCCCCTGAGCGTTTGCTTGCAGGATGCAGCCGCTGCAGCTAAAGTGCAGGCATGCCGGTGGCTATCACGATCCGCAACGTTCCCGACGATGTCCGCAATGAGCTGGCTGCCCGCGCTGCGGCCAGAGGATGGTCACTCCAGGAGTTCATGCTCACCGAGCTCGTCGAGCTCAGCAAGCGTCCCGATCGGCAAGCACTGGTGGCCCGGATCGAGCGTCGTCTGGATGGGACAACACTCACCGCCGCTGAACTCATCGCGATCTCGGATTCAGAGCGTCGATGATTGCCGTCGACGCCAACGCCGTCGTCGCGCTTCTCATCGATGCGGCCGAACTCGGTTCCTTCGGAAGGGCGATGTATTCGCAGCATGACCTGGCCGCACCTGATCTGCTCCCCTACGAGGTGACCAACACGCTGCGAAAGCTGTGCCGAAGGCAACGACTGACCATTCGGGCAGCTGAGCAAGCACTGAACGACATGAGCCTCTTGAGGCTCAGCACCGTGCCGTATGAAAATTTGGGTAGGCGAATTTGGGAACTACGCGAGAACGTGTCGGCTTACGACAGCGCGTATGTCGCGGTGGCGGAGTTCTTCAACGTGCCGCTGTTGACGTTCGACCAGCGACTCCAGCGCGCACCCGGACCCACCTGCGAGTTCGTCGCGGTCTGAAGCGCCCGAACTAGCTCGGGCCGAATTTCGCGAGCTCGTCCTCGTGGGGCGCGATCGTCGACGGGCCCACGTGGGCATCGAGCCATGCGTTCATGGGTGCCGCGGTTTCCCACGTGTCGCGGACCCGCGCGGTGACGGCCTTCGTCTGCATCCACTTCGCCGTCTGCCATCTGCGCGTCCCGACCAGCCCCTTCAGGCGTAGCAGATCTATCCGCGGATGGTCGCGCGAATATCCGCGCGGCGCTGTCTTCAGCGATCCGATCGCACTGAATTCCAAGCCCTCTGTTCGCAGACTGTCGGTGATGGCGACGATCTCTGAACCGACGGCGTCGCGGTCGAGTGCATCGCGGAAACGCTCGAGCTGATCCGGCGCCATGTGGTAGTAGCCGGAGCCTGCGACCATGCCGGTTGCCGAGTACTGCACGTAGAAACCGGCGCCGCCCTGCGACTCGCCATACGCGGCGATGTGATCCTTGTACGGCGTCTTGTCCTTGGCGAACCGAACGTCCCTGTTCGGGCGGAACACGTGGTACGGCCCGTAGTCGGCGAGCTCATCGAGCAGGGCCAGCATCGGTTCCCTGACCGCTCGTTCGAACACCGGCTTGTTCGCTAACCAGAAAGTCCGGGTGTTGTCGCCGATGAGCCCTTCGTAGAACCGAATGGCCTCGGCAGGGAAACCAGTGAACGACATCGCCGCGACTGTAGAGGGCGCGCCGCAACGTCGTAATAGTGTCCCCGCCGTGACGGTGTTGGCGATCGACCAGGGCACGTCGGCCACCAAGGCGCTGGTCGTCGCAGATGATGGTCAAGTCCTCTCCATGGCCGAAGCGCCCATCAGTGTTCGCGCCGGGGCGGGCGGCGCCGTCGAGCTCGATCCGGATGAGTTGTGGGCAAGCGTGATCGCGGCTGGTACCGAAGCCATGGCAGTTGCGGGTAATCCCCGATTGCGGGCGATCGGCCTCGCCAACCAGGGAGAGACCGTGATGGCATGGGATCGATCGACGGGCGCCCCTATCGGGCAGGCGATCGTCTGGCAGGACCGCCGCTCTGAAGTCGTCTGCGAGAGGCTGCGCGAACATGCCGCGTTCCTCGGCGAACACACGGGACTCGAACTCGATCCTTACTTCGTGGCTCCGAAGATCGTCTGGCTCCGCGAGCAGAACGGCGACGGACCGACCATCACCACCACCGACACCTGGATGTTGCATCGAATGTGCGGCGCCTTCGCGACTGACGTGGCGACCGCCGGGCGCTCCTTGCTGCTCGAGCTCGACAGTGGCCGATGGAGCGCAGAGGCGTGCGAGATCTTCGGTGTGGACCCCACGACACTACCGACGGTTGTCGGCAACGCCGAGTCACTCGGCGATTGTCAACTGTTCGGCGGCGCGGTTCCCGTGTCGGGTACGTGCGTCGATCAGCAGGCCGCGCTGTACGCCGAGTACTGCCGTGATGCGGGTGAGGCGAAATGCACCTACGGCACCGGCGCATTCATGTTGGCCTGCGCCGGCGAAAAGGCAACTCGATCGAGCAACGGGCTCGTCGGGTGCCCCGCGTGGCGAATCGGCGATGACCTCACGTACTGCCTCGACGGTCAGGTCTACACAGTCGGTGCCGCGGTCACCTGGTTGATCGAGATGGGGGTCATGTCCGAACCGGCCGATCTCGATCGTCTGGGATCGACCGTCGACGGGCCCGGTGGCGTCACGTTCGTTCCGGCGCTCGCCGGCCTCGCCGCGCCCTACTGGAAGCCGCGGGCCAAAGCAGCTTTCACGGGACTGACGCTGGGAACCGAACGAGGTCATCTTGTCCGCGCTGCGGTCGAGGGGATCGCCGCCCAGGTCGCCCTGCTGGCTCGCGCCGCCGAACAGGATCTCGGCTCAGCGCTGACGTGCCTGCGTGTCGACGGCGGCCTGACCCGCAGCCGGCTCCTGTTGCAGACGCAGGCCGACCTGCTGCAGGTGCCCGTCGAGGTGTACCCGTCACCCCACGCCACGGCGCTCGGTGTCGCCGCCTTCGCCGATCTGGGCGCCGGTCCCGGTTCACAGACCCAGGCTGCGCCACAAGCGTGGCGCCCAGATGCTGTGGTGGAGCCGAGGATCGACGCGGATGAGGCGGCAGCGCGGCTGGCGGGCTGGCGACGCGTGGCCGCGGCGACGATGGATCTGTGAGCGCCAGCGCGGACGCAACCGTGTACGACGTCGCAGTCATCGGAGGTGGCGTCGTCGGTTGTGCGGTCGCCCGCCTGTTGTCGCATCACGAGCTGGACGTGGTCGTAGTCGAGGCGGGGCCCGACGTGGGCGCCGGAACGAGCAAGGCCAACACTGCGATCCTGCACACCGGGTTCGACGCAACACCCGGCACGCTCGAAGCACGCCTCGTCGCGCGCGGGTATGCGTTGTTGCGCGAGTACGCCCCGACCGTCGGCATCTCCATCGAGGAGGTTGGTGCGCTGCTCGTTGCCTGGGACGACGAGCAAGCCGCAGCGCTCGCGAGTCTCGCGGCGAAGGCTGCGTCCAACGGATACACGCAAACTGAGATCGTCGACGGCGACGCGGTGTACGACTTCGAGCCACACCTCGGCGAGGGCGCGACCGGCGGAATGCTGGTACCCGACGAGCACATCATCGATCCGTGGTCCACGCCACTCGCGTTCGCATACGAGGCTCTCGCCAACGATGCTTCGGTGCTGCTGAACCGACGCGTCGTGCAGTGTCAGGTCGGCGACGACCTCACCACGCTGATCACGACCAGCGGCCAACAAATCCGCACCCGATTCACCGTCAACGCGGCGGGCTTGTACGGGGACGAGTTGCATCGGACGCTCGGTTTGGACGGGTTCACGATCCGACCTCGCCGAGGCGAGTTGATCGTGTTCGACAAGCTCTCCCGGCCTCTCCTCAACCGCACGGTCCTGCCTGTGCCGACGTCGACGACCAAGGGCGTTCTCGTCGCGCCGACCGTGTTCGGCAACGTGATGCTCGGACCGACTGCGGACGACGTCGACGACAAGACAGCGACCGGCTCGACCAGGTCCGGCATCGACAGCCTGCTCGACAAGGGCCGCCGAATCCTGCCGGCGCTCCTCGACGAAGAGGTGACATCTGTCTATGCGGGCCTTCGCGCCGCAACCGAGCACAGCGACTACCAGATCAGCCACGAACGCCGGCTTCGGTATGTGTGTCTCGGTGGGATTCGCTCGACGGGGCTGACGTCCTCGATGGCACTTGCAGAAGAAGCGTTGCTTCGGCTCATCGACTGCGGGCTCGTCGCCCAGCCCAAGGACAAATTCAACTCGATTCAGATGACACCGCTCGGCGAGATCGATGAGCGGCCCTACCAACGCAGTGGCCAGATCGTGTGCCACTGCGAGCGGGTGACCGTCGGTGAAGTTGCGGCAGCATGCGTGGCGGCAGTTCCCGCCGTCGACTTCGATGGCCTTCGGCGTCGGACCAGAGCGTTGGCCGGACGCTGCCAGGGTTTTTACTGCCAGGCGGAACTGTGCAGTCTGACCGGCTGGAGCGTGGCACTGTGACGTCGACCACCGGTCGCCGCGTCGTGATCGTCGGTGCCGGGCCCGCCGGGCTCTCTGCGGCCATCGCTCTCCGCCGGCTGGGGGTGCAACACGTGACGGTCCATGAGCGCGAGCAACAGGCGGGTGGCATTCCTCGCCATACCGATCACCTCGGCTTCGGCATGCGTGACCTCCACCGGGTGATGTCGGGCCCGCGCTACGCCCGCGCGCTGATCGACCGGGCGACCGCCGCTGGAGTGCAGCTACGACTCGGCAGCCCTCTGTTCTCACTCGATGACGTCGACGCCGATGCCATCGTCCTCGCGACAGGAGCACGCGAGCGACCTCGCTCTGCGCGGCTGGTGCCCGGCGACCGCCCGATCGGGATCTTGACGACGGGCTCGTTGCAGCAACTGGCGCTGAAAGGGCTGCCGGTCGGCGGGCGTGCGGTGATCGTCGGAGCTGAACACGTCAGCTTCTCGGCCATCTTCACCCTTGCCCATGTCGGCTGTCGAACACTGGCGATGGTCACTCCTCTCCCCCGTCACCAGTCGTATGCAGTACTCAAATTGGCCGCCGCCACAGTGCGGCGAGTACCCGTTCTCACCGGCGTCGACATCGCCGAGATCACCGGCCGTCGCCGGGTCGAGAGCGTGACGCTGACCGACGGCCGCAGGATCGAGTGCGACACAGTCGTCTTCACGGGGAGTTGGATCCCTGACAACGAGCTGGCCCGGCGCAGCGGGCTGAGGATCGACCCGGTCGTCAACGGTCCCGTCGTTGACGATTCCTTCCGCACCTCGCGTGACAACATTTTCGCGATCGGCAACCTCGTGCATCGGGTCGCCGCAGCAGATCGTTGCGCCCTCGACGGCAGGGCTGTGGCCGCTCTAGTCGTCGGGCACTTCCGGGATTGATCGCCCGAACAACTCGCCACCGAATCTTCGTATGCTCTGTCCGACTTGCCAGGCAGAAGCCGACGTAGCCCAATGGCAGAGGCACAGCGCTTAGGACGCTGCAAGTGAGAGTTCGAGTCTCTCCGTCGGCACGACAGCGTTGGGCCCGCTCGTAGCGACTGCGCGACACTTCTCATCATGAAAGCTGCCGATCGACGTCGATCAGGTGGGAGACGACGATCGGGCGGCCGGCCTCCGACGTGAAGATCGACATCCAATACAGCTCCGCTGCCAACGACTGGCCGGCGTTGCGCGACGCCGTCGTGCGCGCCGAGCACGAGGGCTACGACACGACGTGGGTCTTCGATCACTTCGACGGTGCGATGCTCCAAGGCGATCGGCCGGTGCTCGAGTGCTTCACCCTGCTCGGTGCGCTGGCCGCCGCGACCACCACGATCGGTCTCGGCACGCTCGTCGCCAACGTGGCCAACCGTCATCCGGCTGTTCTCGCCACAGCGGCCTCCAGTGTGCAGCGAATCAGCGGTGGCCGCTTGACGCTGGGGCTCGGTGCCGGGACGTCGCCGAACAGCAAGTGGAGCAGTGAGCACGCTTCACGGGGCATCGAGTTGAAGCCCGACATCGCGGACCGTCACGCGGCGGTCGTCGAACAGATCCGGCGGGTTCGCGAGCTGCCCGAGGCCATCCCCGTCATCGTTGGTGTCAACAGTGTCCGCCTGGCGAAGATCGCTGGTGGGGTCGCCGACGGCATCAATGTGAGATTGACCAACGAACGTGCCGGCGACTTCATCGATGCGGCGCGCGCGGCCGCCGACGGCCGACCCTTCGAGATCAGCGGGTGGACGTTCGAAGAGGTTGATGACGTGCGCGATCAAGCGTTGCGACTCCGCCTCGATCGCCTCGTGCTCACTCGCCTCGGGCCGGTCACATGAAGGCCGGTCACATGAAGGTCGGCGACCTGTCGACACCTGCTCTGGTGATCGACGCCGATGCGCTCGAGCACAACCTGTCGACGATGGCGGACGTTCTGCCCGGCAGTCGCCTGCGGCCACATGTCAAGGCTCACAAGTGCACGTCGCTCGCCGCAGCACAGCGCGCGCACGGTCACCGTTCCTTCACCTGCGCCACGCCGCGCGAGGTGATCGGAATGGTCGAGGCCGGCCTCGGCGACGACCTGTTGCTGGCGAACGAAGTGATCGACCCGAAGCGTTTGTCGGCGATGGCCTCATTGCAGGACCGCGCGGTGATCACGGTTGCAGTCGACTCGAACGAGACGCTCGATGCCGCTGCAGCAGCGGGTCTCAAGTACGTCCTCATCGACGTCAACGTCGGCCTGCCGCGTTGCGGATGCAAGCCGAGCGACGCCGGACATCTCGCTGATCGTGCTCGCAGCAACGGGCTCGTCGTTCGTGGCGTGATGGGTTACGAAGGCCATCTGATGGCAATCCCGGACCGCGTCGAACAACGCCGAATGGTTGCCGAGGCGATGGAGAAGCTGATCGTGGCAAGCCTGCTTGTAGGCGGCGACATCATCAGTGCCGGCGGAACCGACACCTTCGACCTCCACGATCAGGTCACCGAGGTCCAGGCGGGTACGTACGCGCTGATGGACACGTACTACGGCGGCCGCGGCCATCCGTTTCGGCAGGCGTGCTTCGTATTGGCGACGGTGATCTCCACGACGGACCACTATTCGGTCGCCGACGCCGGCTTGAAGACGCAGGGGATGGATCACGGCAAGCCGGCGATCGACGGGGCCGAGGTTCTCTTCCTCTCCGACGAGCACATCACGTTCGCTCCGAACACGCGGATGACAGTTGGCGATGGAGTCAGCATCATCCCCGCGCACATCGATCCGACGATGGCCATGCACGAGGTGGCTTGGCTGATACGGGGCGAGGACGTGATCGACCGCTGGCCGATCGATCTGCGCGGCTGGTGAGGTGTCAGTCCCCCTGACCGTGTTCGTCGTCGAGGTTCAGCAGGACGAGTTCCGACTCGGGATCGATTGGGGCACCGCCGAACTGGGAGTTGACCGCTACCAAGATGTCACCGCTGCGAGCCAGAGTGGTCGCGGTCTCGAACAACGGACTGGTGATCGTGTCGACCACGCGCCCCTCCGTCAGATGATGCCGCAGGCGGATCACAACGATCTGGTTAGGCACGGGCGTCGGGCTGAGGCCGTTCTGCACCACGAACAGCGTCTTGCCTCGAAGCAAGAGACCGTCAGCCGTCGGGAATGTCATTCCATCAACGTCGATGAGCGCACTGTCCCCGGTCCGGGCGTCGACCGTGAACAGTTTGCCGGTGGCGGTGTTGACGACGATCAGCGTGTGTCCATCGGACGTTGCCTCGATGCCATTCAGGTTGAATCCGGCAACGGTCTCCGCTGCGGGACCACTCAAGGCAATGGTTTCGGGCGTACCTACCACTCCGTCTCGTGACACGGGAACCCTGTAGATCTCCGGAGCAAAGCTGTTGGTGAAGTACGCCGCGTTTCGAGTCACGATGACGTCGTTGATGAACGAGGGAGCCGTCGTCAGCGTCAACGGGGCCACTGATGCACCGGTCTTCAGGTCGTAGACGGCGGCCTGGCCGGTGCCGGCACCGGAGACCCAGAGCAGGTTGTGACGCCGGTCAGCTTTGAGGCCGGTTGCCGCAGGCACGAGCGGGTTGGAGACGAAGACCTCGCTGACGCCCTCGCGGAGATCACCACGCGCGATTTGACCACCGGTCGCACCGAAGACCGAACCGGCGTAGAAGGTGTTCTTGGCCCCGACCGCCACGCCTTCGCCGACGAACCCGGCCGGCAGGTCGATGGTGTCCGGACGTTGATCGTCGTGATCGCGCGCCGAGACTCCGGTTGCAGTCGTGACCGGCAACACGAGCGCTGCAACGACTCCGGCGATGGTGAGACGCTTCAACATGGGTCCTCCTCTGTTCCGACGTGCCCATTGAATGCCCGCGGTATCGCACCGCAATATTGTCCTTCCGTCTTAGGACCCTCAGGAAGCAGCGATTTCGGGGTCCTGCAGCCCCTTCAAGAGTGCGCGCAGGGCCCGGGCGCGATGGGAGATCTCGTTCTTCTCGGTGTCGCTCATCTGTGCGAACGAGCGGCCGTCACCGTCGTCGGGAACGAAGACCGCGTCGTATCCGAACCCGCGGTCACCCAGTTCTCTGAGAGCGATCGTCCCCTCGCAAGCACCCTCGGCTGCTATCTCCCGACCATCCGGCCACATCACCACGACAGCAGTCACGAACCTGGCGCGTCGATCGTTCGAGTCGTTCAACCCGTCCAGCAACTTGGCTCGGTTGTCCGCGTATGTCGCATCCGGTCCTGCGAAGCGGGCTGCGTAGACGCCCGGCGCTCCCCCCAGTGCGTCGACGAACAGACCCGTGTCGTCGCTGATCGCCGGAAGGTTCGCTGCGGTGCAGATGGCGGCGGCCTTCAACCGCGCGTTGCCGACGAGGGTGTCGGCATCCTCGACGACATCGGGTACCTCCGGCGGACGCGGCAGCAGTTCCACGACGCCGTGCAGGATCGCTTCGATCTCGACGACCTTGTCGGGGTTCGCCGAGGCACACACCAGTCGTAGTCGCGGCACTGTCACCTGCCGAGGGGGCGCGGTGGAGGTGGCACAGACACCATCTCAGCCTGCAGTGACATGATCTCGCTGAGCCCGACCTCCGCCAGCTGCAACAGCGAGTCGAGCTCACCCCGTGAGAACGCCGCGCCTTCCGCTGTGCCCTGCACCTCCACGAACAACGGCTCGCCACCTTCCTTGCCGAGCATCACGACGTTCATGTCGACATCGGCGGTCGAGTCCTCGATGTACGGCAGATCGAGCACCGGCAGACCGTCGACGATGCCAACGCTGATCGCGGCACAGAAGGAGTGCAGCGGGTGCTGTCTGATCGCCTGGTTCTGCACCAACCGCGCTAGAGCATCGTGCAGGGCCAAGTATCCGCCGCAGATGCTGGCCGTCCGCGTGCCACCGTCGGCTTGCAGCACATCGCAGTCGACGACGACCTGGCGCTCGCCGAGCAGTCGCATGTCGCACGCTGCACGCAGGGATCTGCCGATGAGCCGTTGGATCTCGACCGTGCGCCCGCTCTGCTTGCCCTTCGCTGCCTCGCGGTCGATTCGTTCCGGCGAAGCGCCGGGCAACATCGAATACTCGGCGGTGACCCAACCCTTCCCGCTGTTCTTCATCCATCGCGGCACGTTCTCATCGATCGATGCGGTGCACAGCACACGCGTCTTCCCGAACGTGACCAGCACGCTGCCCGCAGCCATCTCTGTGTAGTCCCTTTCGAAGGTGATGGGACGAAGTTCGTCGTCGGCGCGGCCGTCGAAGCGGGTCATTGGATTGCTCCTTGATGTCTGCGGGTACGTGAACGCGTCATTCCGGTGGATGCCACTGGTCCGCCGCGCCGAGCTCGGGACCAAGCAGACGGCCGCCCAGATCGGCGAACCAGGAGATGTCGCCACTCGAGTAGAACCGGCGCTCAACGGGCTGACCCGGCGAACCGGTTCGCAGCAGGTCGAGCCGCTCCAACATTTCGCGCGTGGCGAAGGCGGTCTCATCCGCGCTGGAAACCAAGGTGACGTCGGGACCCATGACATCGCCGATGACTCGAACCAGGTATGGGTAGTGCGTACAACCGAGGAGCAGCGCGTCGACGCCGGCCGCCTTCACCGGAGCCAACAATCGCTCGGCCAGAATGACGATCTCGTCGCCCGTTGTTTGGCCTCGCTCGACGAACTCGACGAAGCCGGGGCATGCTGCCGACGTCAGCTCGACGTCGGCACCCGTTGATGCCACGGCCCGTTCGTAGGCCCCAGATCCAATCGCTCCCACCGTGCCGATCACCGCCACGCGGCCGGAACGACTGGCCTTGACAAGCGCTCCCGCCCCGGGCTCGACCACGTCGACCACGAGCACGGGAAGCTCCTGTTGCAACACGTCCAGCGCGGCGGCCGACGCCGTGTTGCACGCCACGACGACCGCTTTCACATCGTGCTGCTTGACCAGGCTCCAGGCCAGTTGGCGGGCGAACTCGCGCACCTCGCTCTGCTGGCGGGGCCCATATGGGTACCGCCCCGTGTCGCCGATGTAGACCAGGTGCTCCGCCGGCAACAGGTCGATGACGGCGCGGGCCACGGTGAGCCCACCGAAGCCACTGTCGAACATCCCGATCGGTCGGTCCACCTCGCCACACATATCGATGGGCCAGGTTACGGCAGCGGTGACGTTCTACGCTCGACCATCACATGCTGACGGCAACCGTTCTGGCGCTCGTGGCCGCGGTGCTGCATGCGGCGTGGAACCTGTCGGTCAAGCAATCGGTCAGCGATCGATTCATCGCCCTGTGGGGCCAGTTCTTTTTTGCCGGGTTGCTTGCGGCCATGATCTTGATCATCGGCGGCGGTATTCCGGCGCGCGGATACCCCTGGGCGTTGATGTCAGGGCTCATCCACCTTCCCTATTGCCTGTGCCTGGCCAAGGCCTACAACATCGGCGACTTCTCACGGGCGTACCCAATAGCGCGCGGTGGAGGGGCGTTGCTCGCCGGTCTGGGCGGCATTGCCTTGCTGGGCGACACGTTCACACCGACGGGCGTCATCGGAATGGTGGTCGTTGCGATCGGACTAGTCACTCTCGCCGGACGGGGTGCGTCCCCGCAGGTGGCTGTCGCGCTCGCCGTGGCCGCGACGATCGGCGTCTATTCGGTCGTCGACGCAAAGGGCATTCGCAGCATCGATACGCCGATGTACGCGGCGGCATCGTTCGTCTTCACCATGCTCATGACTTCGACGTACGCGCTGTCAACCGGTCGATCGAGCGAGATGGTTGCCGCGGTCCGCGCCTACTGGCGTCGCTTCATGGTCATGGGCGTCGCGTCGGGCGTGACGTACTCGCTCGTGCAGATCGCGTTCCAGCGGGCTCCCGTTGGGTACGTCACCTGCCTGCGCGAGTCGAGCGTGGTGATCGCAGCGTTCGTCGGGGCTCGATACCTGGGCGAAGGACAGGCCCTCAAGCGCAGCATCGCTGCCGTTGTCGTCGTTGTCGGGCTGCTGCTGCTGGTGCTCGGCCAGTAGCACGCCGAGTCAGGTCACGCTGATCAGTCGCGCGGTCGTGACCAAGCGGAAGGTGACGGAGTGCGGCGGCGTGCAGGCGACCAACTGCACTGTGGCCAGACCTGACCGAGTGCCGATGTTGTTGATCACGTTGAAGTTCGGGACCGTCACGTCGATCCGCACGACCATGTAGTTGTAGGAATGGCCGTCAGTGCCGATCAGGCTGATCACACTTCCGGGGTCGAGCAGGTTGATGTTGAGGAACGGCGCGCCGTGTGTGGTGCGGTGCCCGAACAGCACGATGTTGCCGGGGGTGGCGACCTGCGCTGCGCCATTCCACGTCGCGGCAATACCGAGGTTGGCGACCGCGTCGAGATTGGTGCCGGTGCCGACCGCAAGAGACATCCCGATACGAGGCGCATCGACTTCCAGCGCTTGTGATGGCTGGTACGACGGGTTCTTCGGCGCGGTGAGCGTGGCGATTGTGGGCGCCCCGAGATACCAACCATTGAGGTCGGCGATGAGGCTGAGGCCGTTCTGCGTGAACAGGCTGAGTCCCCGGGTGCTGACCCGGACGATCGCGTGGTTGGCGATCGTCTCGTCCCACGTGTCGACGTTGAGGTTCGACGCCTTTGGTCTCGCCACACCCGATGGGAACGCCGTCACGAAGCCGCTGAACATCGACTCGGTGCCGGTGATGTTGACAGCAACTGCGGACACTTGGCCGGCTGGGCCGCCGACACCGAACTCGAGGGTGCTGCCGCCCCACGTCGGCATCCCGGAGGGTCCGCGAGAGTCGAGCAGACGTGTCGGATTGGAAGGAAGGAACAGCCCGTCGGTCGTCGGCGCCTCTGTCTTGCCGGTGAACCATCCGGCAACGTCGACGATGAGATGCCCACCGCCTTGGCTGAACACGTTGAACGCCGGCACGCCCGACAGCAGGACGATCGCCTGCCCGGCGCGGGTCTGGCCGAAGTGGTCGATGTTGAGGTTGCTCGCCGTGGGACGTTCCGGCCCGATCGGGTAGGCCGTCCAGAACCCGACTCCCGCTTCGGTAGCCGTCAGGTTGACGACGACGGCCACGGCGTCTGCAGGAACGCCCGCTGCACTGACATCGACGGGCTCGGACGACAAACCGGCGAAGCCGACGCCTCGATCGCGGGTGTCGAGCACTCGGAACGCGCCATCCGGGCGGGTGACCAGACGGCCGTTGGACACGGCGCCGTTGACCGGCAGGTACGCGCCGGAGACGTCGACGGCCACATCCATTGATCGTTGCATGTAGACGTCGACCGATCCGCCGGAACCCAACTTGACCGTGACCATGTTGGCCAGCACCTGGCCCGGGCCGTCGAAGTTGACGTTGGAGGCGGTGGGAATGTCGGTCCCGGATGGGTACACGGTGACGAAGCCGGCCGCGGTCGTGTTGACGCCGGTGACGTTGAGGACTGCTGCGGTGGCGTTGGCAGGCACGCCGCCGCGGCCGGCCACCTGGACGCGAATGACGGTGGCTGATTGCCGGCTGAACCCGAACGCTCCTTGGTCAGGACGTGTGTCGGCTAGCCGGGACGGCGGAACCGCCTGATACTGCGACGAGCCGGCGATGAACGCCGCTGCGTGGACCGACGGTGTTGGCGCACCGAGCCCCGGGCTGAGCACGTGCCCAGTGGTCACGAGCAAGCTCAGGACTAGGACCTTGGGGCCGGTCAGCTTCATTCGTTACAGCTTAATGACAGTTCCCCCGTGGCCCAGGGTGCTCAGAAGTAAATGGTTCGTTCGGCCTGCTTTTCGGCCGAGTCGAGATCGTCGGTGTACGCGCCGGTCGAGAGGTACTTCCAGCCACCGTCACTGACGATGAAGACGATGACACCATCAGTGATCTCGGTGGCGACTTTGGCGGCGCCGGCGAGGGCCGCGCCGGACGAGATCCCGGCAAAGACTCCACACTCCTTCACCAGCCGGCGAGTCCACTCGAGACTCTCCCGCGGCCGCACGACGCGCTTGCGATCGAGCAATTCGAAGCCGTACCACTGCTCGAAGACCGGTGGGATGTACCCATCTTCGATGTTGCGCAGACCCTCGACGCGCTCCCCGAGCGGAGGCTCGAT